>JAUYCD010000041.1 GCA_030692375.1 Candidatus Latescibacter sp.
AAGCTCCTGCTTGAACTGGCCGACGGCATTCTTGCTCACCGTAAGAAGGATGCGCAAGGAAATTTCTCCATCGACACCACCATAAATTTCCGTACCGATGAAGGCAGCCCTTCCGGCATGGGTCCGCTTTCCCACCTCTTCTATGCCGCCTGGCGCTGGACCGGTGATCAGAAATATCTCCATCCCCTCCTCGACATAGGTTCCGGATCGCTGGGCTCCATAAACGGCAACGCGCTGGATATCATGGGCAAACGGGACACCTGGGGCAGGCAGATTGCCGCTTCGGCCACCCCGCAATCCGGCTCCGCTCAATCCCGTCATATCGCCTGGCAGGTGACCGGAAACAAGCAGTTCCTCGAATGTTACTACGCCGACCAGATCGAGGCCGCCGCCCTCCGTGAATACATCAACACCGAGGGGTCGCTCTGGATCGACCGGGTAAACGTGGCGAACAGCGAGCTTCAGCATTCAAGACTGGGGGGAATCGCGGCTATCCGCAGCGCCATCTATCCCGGCCATGCGGTGAGCTGGAAATTCAAAGCCCCCGCCAATGACGAGAGCATGGCCATTCTCATCCCGAACGCCACCCCGACCGGCATGAAGATCATCGCCTACAACCTGGACAGCGATCCTGTTTTTCATGCAGAGATGACTGCATGGGATATCGACCCTGGAGTGTGGGAAATCACCCAGGGAATCGACACCGACGGCGATGATGTACCGGACAAGGGGAACAGAACCTGGAGCGCAGACCTGGAACGAACCGGAACCCTGGATATAAGCTTTGCGCCCCGCTCAACAACTGTGCTTATCCTGCAGTTGAAATCGAAGGGAATTCCCTATTGGGAGCGCCCCGATCTCGGTATCGGAAAAGATGATGTTACCGTGCAGGGAAATACGGTGAAAGTAAAGATACACAATCTTGGTTCAGTGGACTCTCCGCCTACTACTGTCGGACTATATATCCCGGATAAGAAGACGCTCCTTTATGCTCCGGTTCCCGCGTTGAAAGCTCCGGTTGACCTGCTTCCTAAAACCGCTGAGGTTGCCTTCAAGATACCCGCCGGGATCGATTTAGACGGAGGTGAAGTTTACCTTGACCCTGACCGGAAAATAAAGGAAATTACAGTATGCAACAATTCGGTGGTAATCGAAGTGCATGGTAAAGTTAAAACGAAATAGACCTCAGACTTTGTAACACTTTTTGACGGATCGAGTTATTCATGACGACATAAATAATTGCGCATGTTTTGAGTGTTTAGATCCTGAAACGAGTTCAGGATGACATATGTCATGCCGAACTTGTTTCGGCATCTATTTGAAAAGAAACACAAGAAAAATATGTCGTCATATTTGAATAGGATTTAAGTATAAGGCACTCCCCATGAAATTTTTATATCTCCTCATCTGCATCCTTGCCTGTTTATCGGCGGCTGAGCTTGTCGAAGCCGCCCCTGCAAGCGCCGTCAATTACCATATCTCGTTCGAGGATATGAAATTCATGGAGAATGATTTTGTGGCCCGCTCCGGCCTTAAATCCATCGAAGAGCGCGGGCTGGTTCCGGCGGAAGGCAAGTTCGGCAGGGGGCTCATGATGAGCCTGATCCCCACCCAGGCGGATGTGGACAATCTTTCGGGGATAGACCTCGATCCCATTACCGCGGTCATGTTCAACACCACCATCATGCGCGACAGCATGGTCGGGTACAATGAGCCGATCCTCTGGGGAACCGGAAAGATCAATCCCGCAAGCGGCGCGGTGGCGTTCTGGGTCAAGGGGAAGCTGAGCGAAGGAGTTCTTTTCGAGCAGACCGCCTGCGCCTGGGGCAGAAAGGAGCGCTATCTCCTGGGAATCACATCCGATACTGTCGGGTCTATCAGCGCATACCTTATGGATGCCCGGTATGTAAAACACGTCATTACTTCTACCCTCCCCTGGGATGACCGGGAATTCAACCATGTGGCGTTGAACTGGAACCGTTCCCAGGGATTGGAGTTGTTTATCAACGGAAAATCAGTTGCCTCATCCTGGGGGAAGGACGCCTGGTGGGAAACCGCTCTTCCCGGTCTCCTCCGGTTTCCCATGCCCCAGGTGGTATATGACGAGATGTATTTTTTCAGCCGCCCGCTCACTTTGCCGGAAATCGACGCCCTCATGAAGACCAATACTCCGCCACCGGCGTTGACCGATTATCCCGAGCGCACTCCCCAGGAACGCGACCGTCTGGAAAGGGCTCTCGGTATTACGGTGAAGTCCATGATTCCGCTCATCGAGCCGATGGAGGCCGGCCGGATCCTTTCATTCCGGGAGGTTTCTCCTGTCTCCATGGGAGACGGCCATATCCCGGCCCAATTTTGTCAGGACGGCCGGTACGAGCTGGCATGGCCCCATCCGATCGGTGTTTTCACCATTATACCCGGCGACGAGGATTTCACTGCCGAAAAGCTGGATGTGGACCCGCCGCCCGGTATTCCGTTCAATTATGTTACTGTGGAGGGGAATCTGGCCGATCTTCCGGTTTATACCAATTGCACCAGAACCCAGGACCGGTTCAGCGGCGACACCCTCATCGGCATTCCCAAAGACAGCGGTTTCTTCTACGGCGAGTTGGTGGATCGAAAGGAGCGCGGCCGTATCACCCTCCCTTTCCTGAAAGGATACGGGGTTCCGGATGGATTCAGGGGTGACATGCACCTCCCGCTCACCGGCGAGACCAGGGTTCATGAAGTCGGCCTGTTCGATGTCGTACCGAAGGCTTATGTTCCGGTTCCCGGAGAGGCAACGTATTATCTCCAGCAGGAGGGAGAGCTGAATGACCGCTACGGATTTGCTCTGGCTGCTCTCAATCCCGGCGAGGATCGCGGGGTTCTCCAAGGCTACCAGGCGCCGGGTACGAAACCTTCCAGGATGCTGGCCACCGGGCTTCTGCGCCGCACGAACATTATCACCACCCCCCTGACCGGAACCCGGTGCATCGGCGGTGTGATTCTCGACATGCCGGTCAAAACTTCCGGCGCCGACCTTCTCCTGGTAAGGCTTCGCGACCCCGGGGTTCCATCGCGTATATGGACACATGCGGAAGTAAAACTCATGGGCTTCGAAAGCGGCGGCAGACTGCGCCTTCTTATGGATTTCACGCCGCTCATGCTCTCGCCGGGAGACCGTATCTGGCTGGATATTGCCACCCTGAACGGCGCGCAGGTCAGTATCGGGGGAGCCGACGGGGCAAAAATTCTGCTGCGCACGGCGCCTTTTGCAGAGTCCGCCCCTCTTTTTGAAAAAAAAGAGCTCCTGCCGGCGGTGGCTGAATACAGCCGCACGTTCGGGTATCTCCCCTGGAAATTCGATAAAACCTCGCCGGTTTACACTGCTCCGTTCGCCTTCGGGGGGCCGTTCGATATTCTCTATTCCGCGCAGGCGGTCAAACGGTTTTTCCCCTGGTCGAGGGATGCAAATTTTTATCTGGAGTTTACCAAGCCGATATTTTCCATCTGGGGAGAAATTATCGAGCCGGAAAAGAATATCCTATTAAGGCAATTCGACATTCCCTCCAATATTCCCCGCTGGGCGTTCTTCCAGCAGAGAATCCAGTCATTCCGCTATCGAATTCTCGAGTGGATCGGAGCGAACCAGAACCCCGACGGCCAGCTCGGCGGCGGGTGGAACGATGACAACGATATGCTGATGGGCAAGCTGGATATGTTTCTGGACGGCTCGCTTCAGGCAAAAAACATTCAAGCCCGGATGTATGCAGGTTTGGATTCCACCGGATATGTCACCGACGGGTACTGCCATATCACTCCTATCGACCGCCTCCATGTGAGCGATCTCTGGCATGACAGGTTCCGCACGTTGATGTACCGTCTCGGCGACCCATCGGAGTTCCGGAGAGCGCTCAGAACGGCCTGGCGCTGGGATAAGCCTTTCGAAACCCCGATGAACTGGGGCAGGGGCGAATCTTTCCTCTATGACAAGAACATTCTCGAATGGTACTGGGGGAAGAATCTTCCGCAGGCGGCGTTCAGTCTCACCGATACCGCTGCTGTGCAAACCCGGCTCCTCCGCCTGGCGTCGTTCTGCGACCATCTCACCTTCTACCAGTTTACCGAGGCGCGAATCTACACCGACTGCCAGGTCATCAATGACGAAGGACTCATCACTCAGATGATTGTCGGCGGGAATGTGGACAGCACCGCGTCGGTCGAATGGGTGGAGGGCGGCGGAGAAGATTTGGCCCGATGGGTGACCTATGCGGACAGCGTTTCATTCGTATGCAGGATATTCTCAAATGATCCTTTGCAGCGCAAGGTGACTCCCCGACTGTACCGTATCCAGCCCGGAACCTATGAGGTGAAACTTACCGAAGACCTGGACGGTATTGCGGGAAGGCCGCTGTTCACCGGAGATTTCGAGCTGAACCGTTTCGATACCTTCAGCCTGCTTCTGCCCTCCATGAAACCGGTGATTCTTTCGGTGAAACAGGTCAAGAGCGCTGAGGGGGTAAAGCCGCTTCCCGATCTTGCTCTTGCCCCGTATGACTGTGTGCGCCAGAAAGCTATTCTGCGGGTGCGGGTATCGAACCTGGGAGCGGCGCCCTCCGAAAAAACCACCATCCGTCTGTATGACGCCCAGGACCGCAGGCTGGATGAATTGAAAGTACCGGAGATTCCGGCCCCGGTGGATTTTGTGGAAAAATCCGAATGGATTTTCTTCGAAAACGTCCCGGAAAAGGGGAATCTCCGTCTGGTAATCGATCCGCGGGTCAGGATGAAAGAGATTTACAAGGGGAATAATGAGGTGGTTGTAGAGTAACTACAGCCCCCTAAATCCCCCGAAGGGGGACTTAAAAGAAATGCCTTATTTATCAATATGAGTAATTGATTAATATAATGATAGATGCCGATGCCCTGCTTTTGCTATGCAAGAGCAGGGGACCCATTTGGCATGACCGTCTCACACTGAACTTGTTTTCCCATATCGCTTTCAAACCCCGTCCAGGAGGCTTTTAATGAAATTCAGGCCGCTGATTTCTCTGTTCTTTGTTTTTTTCCTCCTTCAACCTTCATCCTTCATCCTTGCATCCGGCGCTCCTCTGTCCGGCAGCCCGGTTGATTTCCATCTTTCGTTCGAGAATCTCGATTTCATGAGTGAAGATGTTGTCGCCCTCTCGGAATTGAAAACCATCAAGGAACGTGGTATAACCCTGGAAGACGGTCGGTTCGGGAAAGGAATAAAGATGACCCTGACCCCCAAAAAGGTGATCATCGACAACATGAGCGGCATAGACCTCGACATGGTGACCGCGGTGGTGTTCAACACCCGTAGCCGCAGCGACTGGGATATGTTTACCGAACCATTCTTCTGGGGAGCGGGCAAGCTCAACACCGGGAGCGGAGCTGTCGCGTTCTGGGTCAAAGGCCCGCTTGCGGAGGGAGACCTCTTCGACCAGTCTGCCATGGCATGGGGGCGGACCGAGCGTTTCCTCCTTGCTGTGACAGTGGACGAATCGAAACGGATCGGGGCCTATCTCGCCGATTCCCGGTATGTCCGTCATACCATCCGCGCGAGCTCTCCCACCGATGCATCAGGCTGGACACATGTTGCGCTGAACTGGGATAAGGCGCAGGGGCTGGAGCTGTTCATCAATGGTATTTCCGCCGCCTCTTCCTGGGGAACGGATGCCTGGTGGGAAACCTACATGCCCGGACTGATGCACCTTCCCATGAAAAATGTGGTGTATGATGAGATGTATGTCTTTTCCAGGCCGCTGACGCCCCCGGAAATATCCGCGCTCATCAAGGAAAACCAGCCGCCGTCATCGCTGAACGCCCAGGAGGACCGCTCAGCCCAGGAGCGCGACCGTCTCGCCAAAGCCATCGGGCTTTCCCCGGGCATGTCCCTTCCGGCGCTGTCCCCGCTTTCTGAGAACCGGGCGCTCTCGTTCCGTGAAATAACCCCGACTCTCATGGGCGACGATAACATTCAGGGAAGGTTCTGCAACGACGGCCGCTACGAGCTGGCCTGGCCCCATCCCCTGGCGGTGTTCACTTTCCTCCCGGGCGACGCCTCGTTCAAGGCGGAAAAGCTGGATGTTGAGACCCCTCAGGGTGCGCCCTACAACTATGTGACGCTGGAGGGGAACCTGAAAGGAATGCCATCCGTTCTCCAGGATTGCCGGAAAGCGGGGGATCATTTCACCGGGAAAACATTCTTCGATGTGCCCCAGGACGACCGGTTCTTTTACGGCGCACAGGTGCCCCGTGAGGCCCGCGAGCGCTTCACTCTGCCTTTTCTCAAGGGGTACGGCGCTCCCGATGGATTCAAGGGGGATGTGCATCTTCCCATAACCGGCGAAACCCGCATCCATGAAGTCGGCCTGTTCGATGTGGGAGAAGTGGAGGATATCCCCGCGTACGGCGAGGTTTCCTACTATCTCCGGCCGGAAGTGGAAACCCTCGGCCGTCGGTACGATTTCGCCCTGCGAAACCTGTTTCCTCCCGTCGACCGTACCATTCTCGCCGGGCACCTCACACCACCTTCCGGCAATGGCGCATGGTTCGACACCGGCAGCCTGCGGTGGAACCATCTCATCACCGCGCCGATGACCGGAAGGCAATGCTACGGCAGCATCGTCCTCGATCTGGATGTCAAGATCTCCGGCCCGGAAGACATACTCCTGGTGAGGCTCCGCGACCCTGGCACTCCCCACCGGATCTGGACCCATGCCGAGGTAAAACTCCGGGGATTCCAGAGCGGCGGAAAGCTCCGACTCAGGCTCGACCCTCCGCCGCTCATTCTTGCGGCCGGGGATGTAATCTGGATCGATATTACCACGCTGAATAATACTGCCCTGAGAATCGGGAGCGCCCAGGGCAGCCGTATCATTCTCAACCCCGCCCCGTTCCTGGCATCGGAAAAGGCGTTCGAGACAAAAGCCCTCCTGCCTGTGATGGCGCAATTCACAAAATCTTACCACCATCAGCCCTGGCTGTTCGAGAAAATCTGGCCTGACATCATGGATCCCCATGCGCTTGGCGGGCAGTTCGATACGGTCATGCCGGCGATGGCGGTCAACCGAGTTCTCCCCCATTCCCGTCTCGCTGAATTCTATATCGAGTGGGCGAAACCGAAATACTACTGGGGAAGCATCGTCGACCCTGTTAAAGATTTCCCCATAAAAGAGTTCGATATTCCTGCAGGCGTTCCCCGCTGGGCATACCTGCTGCACCAGATACAGAGCTTCCGCTATCGGGTGGCTGACTGGCTCGGCGCAAACCAGAATCCGGACGGCCAATTCGGGGGCGGATGGGACGATGACGCCATCGTTTACCGCGCAAAACTGGACATGCCCCTGGAAAGCCCACGGGTACTGGGAAGCTACCTCAAGCTCTTCGAGGGGATGGACGCCACCAAGATCTTTTACAAGGGATACTGTCAGATAACCCCGACCGACAACCTGCATAACTACCAGTTTGTCAGCAACCGCCACAGCGCCCTGATCTACAAGCTGGGCGACCCTTTCATCTACCGCCGCGCATTGGAGACTGCCTGGCATCTGGACAAGCCGGATTCCACCCCCATCTCCTGGTCGCAGGGAAAACCCTTCGCTTTCGACCGCGGCGTTCTGAACTGGTACTGGGGAAAGAACCTTCCGAAACAGGCCTATCGCACGGTCGATCCCAAAACGCTTGACGAGAACCTGTCACGCCTGGCCTCATGGCTGGACGATTTCATGTTCTACCGTCATTCCGAGGCCCGTATCCATACCGACAACCAGGTCATCTACAATGAGAACTATGTGTCTGCCATGGTGATGGGAGGGGCCGCAGACAGCACCGTTTCGGCGGGATGGATCGCCGGCGGAGGGGAAGACCTGTCCCGGTGGATTACTTACGCCGACAGCAGCACATTTACCTGCCGACTGTTCTCGTTCGATCCCCTGCCGAGGAATGTGAGCCTCCGTCTTTTCCGTATCGAGCCGGGCGATTATGAGGTAAATCTCTCGGAGGATCGGGACGGCGTTTCGGGAAACGCGCTCAAAACTGAAACATTGACGTTGAAACGATTCGATATTATCAACCTGGTTATCCCACCTTCCAAAGCGGTAATGCTCACAGTAAAACAGGTAAGGGGAGAGAGTGGAATCAAACCGCTCCCGGACCTGGCGGTGGCCGCCTACGACTGTGTCAGGGAGGGCAGCACTCTTCGGGTGAGAGTTTCCAATCTTGGCGCGGCGCAGTCGGAAAATTCGGCGCTGGTTCTCTATGACCGTGACAACCGCGTGCTGGGAGAAATGAACATTCCGGTAATACCCGCTCCCACAGATTTCCGGGAAAAATCCCTCTGGCTCTTGTTCAAGAACGTGCCTGAAAAGGGGATATTGAAAGTTGTTGCAGACCCGCAGCATAAGATGAAGGAGATTTATACGGGGAATAATGAGGCGGTGATCGAGTAAAACTCAAAGACTGTCTGAACCACTATAGATGCCGAAACAAGTTCGGCATGACATATGTCATCCTGAACTCGTTTCAGGATCTATACGCACATAAGTGGTTCAGACTATCTTTTGAATTTCATTCCGGCCACCCTGCTTCCGTTCGATATGCTTTTGCCCGCATACCCGACATCGAGAGCAAGGAGACCGGCAACAGCGACGGCTACTGCAAGCGGGACGAGAAGGCGTTTTAAAGAGATGTTTGTCATGGGCAGATTATCCTCGAATAAATGATTTTTTGTCTGCCGTAATCTAATCAATCTCGGGGGAAAAGAAAAGAAAATCCCCTCTGGCTTTGCCATCTCCCCTTGTTAAGGGGAGAATTCGCTATCAACATTATTTTGCTTTTATGAGCACTCTTTGTGACCCCCTTAATAAGGGGGTCGCCGCACAAGCGGCGGGGGGATCTTCGAGAGAGAGGGCGCGGGCGCGGACATGGTCGTGCAAGCGGCGGAAGCATTCACGGAAACGTTCGCTCGTCCGATGCATCAGAGTTCCTTCAATTGATTATTTTCTTTCGCATCAAGTGTTTCTCTCACGAGGAAATCAAGCCTGCCGTTCCGCGAATCCTCCTCGATCTGCGCATCCCACTTCTCCCAGTCTTTTTCCAGAAACCAGCGCCGGAACCGCCGGTATCGAGAAGCATCTCGATGACTTCCATGAGATTCTTTCCAAGTTCATCGAGCGTCTCCCCTTGCGAGTGAGCGCCCGTAAAACCCGGAACATACCCCACGTACAATCCGGTTTCAGAACACTTTTCAACAACAGCGGTAAAGACTCTCATGTTCCGCTCCTTCAAAGCATATGTCTCACGATTGCTCTCCGAGCATTTTGAGAATATGCGCCGCCAGACTATCTTTTATCTCCCGATGCCGAGGGATCGGCTGGGAAATCTTCGTGGAGGGATTATGATACCAGTCATGCCGCTTTCCATGACGGAGCAGTATACACCCTTTCCCCTCAACGGCGCGAATGAGGTCGGCGCGTTTCATCAGACGACCAACTCCCCAACTCTCCGTACCGAGGGAATGGCGCCGCTCGAAATTTCCTGATAAATATCTTTCAGGTTTTCTTTCAATTCATCTAGAGTTTCTCCCTGCGTCCGGTAGTCCGGATACTCCTCCAGCCAGCCGATGAACATTTCATCTTCCTGATAATAAACGAACTTCCTTGTTTCCATGACAGACTCCTTCAAAGCATATGTCTCGCGGATTTCCATGCTCCCAATATCGCACGAAACGCCCCGGCGGGCAAGGGGATTTCGGGGGAGAGGTTCACGATGAACAATGCGTAATCCTCCGTGACCGCTCCTCGCAAAGATTACTTCCTATTATTTACTATAATATAATCATTCCCCCTAAAAAAAGCCGAACGTTCAACCTCATCCGAGATTTGCCGGTTCGGCTTTTCCTGTTTCTGTGCTTAAATTCCCCTGTCTCCGGCATTCTGGGAGAAAGAATATCCCCCTGTCCTTCGGACATCCCCCTTGTTAAGGGGAACACATTGCGGCGGAGTGCTTTGACCCCCTTCGATAAGGGGGTCGCCGCACAAGCGGCGGGGGGATCTAACCCCCCCTATTCAAGTGTCAAATATCAATGTTCAAGTGCTCAAGAAGTTATCAGAGGCAGCTAACGGCGCACCACACGGAACCCGATACTGGAGTCCCTGCCGTGCGGGCCGTAGCCGCTGCCACGGTAAGCAAACCGGCAAACGTCGCCGTCGTTGAGCCAACTACCGCCGCGGATAACACGGCGCGATCCAGTTTGTGCACCAGTAGGATTAGTAGCAGGCGACGAGCTGTAGCTCTCGAACCAGTCGCTGCACCACTCCCACACATTTCCGCTCATGTCATAAAGACCAAATGGATTCTTCGGGTAGCTCTTTACATTCACGGGATTATTCGGTCCGTTATTCCAATAATTAGCCTTGTCTTTGCTTATCGTTCCATCATCCGTCCCATATTCATATTGTTTCCCTCCACGACATGCATACTCCCACTCCGCCTCCCGCGCCAAATCCCATCCATAATACTCCGCATACGCCTTTGAACCGTACCAGGTCACATATACCACCGGCCAGTTCTCATGACCGGTTACCACGCTGAATACATTATTGCTAAACGTTATCCAGCAGCGGTTATTCGCATCATAGGTATCAGACAAATAGATATAATTCTGACCGCTGTATGTCCCCTTCGCACCGGTCACAGTTGAACCCGTCGCCGTAATGTCACCTGACGCCTTTGCTGCATTCAGCCAGGCGCAATACTGCGCGTTTGTGATCTCCGCCTCGCTCATCTGAAAGGAGCTCATCGTCACTGAGTGGACGGGTTCGGCAACACCAGATTGGCCCATCTGGAACGTCCCGCCGGGGATAGAAACCATCTTTACATCAATTACCTGCGCCTGTGCGGTGAAATTCAGCGTCTGTTCGGCGGTCACATTGGTGAAGGTTCTCGATGCGGGAGTGAACACGTACCCGGATTTGGAGGGCGTCACCGTGTACTCGCCTCCGGACTCCACGGTGAACGAATATTTCCCGCCGCTGTTCACGGTCTGAACTCCGGAGAGGCCGCCGCTCAGTGTTACTGTGACAGCTTCCGCGCCGGTGATGGTGCCGGAAAGGGTATATTTAAAAGGTGTCACTGAAGGCCCGCGGCGGGCGACACGGAAGCCTATGTGGTATGCCCAGTCTGTCGGAGTGTAGAGAGCACGATTGGCCGACCGGCAGTCGGAGTCGTTGGTACCCCAACTTCCGCTGCGAATGACGCGGTATACGCCGGTTTGCGGTCCTGTGGGATTGCCTTGGTTCCCGCTGAGATACGTGTCGTAAAAGTCGCTGCACCACTCCCACACATTTCCGCTCATGTCATAAAGGCCATACGGATTCGCCGGATAACTTCCGATATTTTTCGGATAGCCAAAATTGTTGTTATAATTCGCTTTTGTACTGCCTAATGTACCATCGTCTGTTCCATACTTATACTGTCTTCCACCCCGGCAGGCATACTCCCATTCAGCTTCAGTCGGCAAATCAAGTCCATAATAGAGGGCAAATGCTTTCGCTCCGTACCAGGTCAGATACACCACCGGCCAGCTTTCTTTTCCGGATGCCGCTGCAAACGTGTTGTTGCTGTAAGTAATCCAGCACTTGTTGTTTATATCATTACTTTCGTACAGATAAATGTATCCCTGCCCGCTATACGCTCCCTTCGCACCTTTAACGATCGAAGCAGAAGGGATAATTTCTCCGGTAGCCATGGCCTCATTTAGGAATTTGGCGTATTGCGCGTTCGTGATCTCATACGCACTCATCTCAAATCCGCTGAGCGTCACTGTATGTATCGGTTTTTCATCAGATTCTCCAGAACTCTCCACATCCCCCATCAGAAATGTCCCGCCGGGGATCGAAACCATCTTTACTTCCGTGGCGGGAATTACCGGCGCCTGCGCGGTGAAATTCAGCGCCTGGTCGGCGGTCACATTGGTGAAGGTTCTCGCTGCGGGAGTGAACACGTACCCGGACTTGGAGGGCGTCACCGTATACGAGCCTCCCTCGCCGACGGTAAAGGAATAACTCCCCCCGCTGTTCATTGTTTGCGTTGCGGAAGCGTCGCCGCTCAGGGTTACCAGAACAGCGTCTGCGCCGGTCACTGTCCCGGAAATCGTGTGGGTGATCCGGGCCGCGGTGAAGTTGAGTGTCTGGTCGGTGGCGATGCCGGCGAATGTTCTCGACTGGGGCGAAAGGGTGTACCCGGACTTTATCGCAGCGACCGTATACGAGCCGCCATCGGGAACGGAGAACGACCAGGAGCCGCCGTCGGCGCTCACCACCCTGCTGTCGGATGCTCCGCCGCTCAGGGTAATCGTAACCCCCGAAGCCCCGGTCACCTTCCCGGAAATCGTCCGCATGATCCTCGACGCGGTGAAATTCTGCTTCTGGTTCACTGTAACGGCGCTGAATGTTTTGCTTGCCGGGGTGAACACATATCCGGTTTTGGACGGCGTCACTGTGAAGTTCTTTCCCTGCGGTACGGTGAATGTATAAGCGCCGCCGTCATTGACAGTCTGGACCTCGGAGGCGTCCCCGCTCAGGGTCACCGTTACACTGTCGGCGCCGGTCACGATACCGGAAATCGTCGCCTTGTTGAGCGCGGCGGCGAAATCCTGGGTGATGTTCCCCCGCACATTCGTGAAGACGCCGACAGACGGAGTGAACGCGCTGCCCTCCTTTGACGGCGTCACCGTGTAATTCCCCCCTTCAGGCACCGTGAACGAATACGTTCCGCCGTTATTCACCACCTGGTTCCCCGCGGCGTCGCCGCTCAGGGTTACCAGGACACCGTCTGCGCCGGAAATCACTCCGGAAATGGTGCGGGTTATCTGTGTCGCGCTGAAATTCTGAATCTGGTTTGAGCTGACAGACGAAAAGGTTTTGGACGCGGGTGTGAAGAGGAAACCGGTTTTAGACACGGTTACGGTGTAATTCCCATTTTCGTTCACGGTAAACGTGTAGGTTCCTCCGGAATTTACCTTCGTGCTGTCGGAGGCGTCGCCGCTAAGGGTGACGAGAACGCCGTCCGCTCCGGTCACCGCGCCGGAAATGGTATATTTCCGCTGGGATATACTCACCACCACGGAGGAAGTCGCGCTCCATCCGCTCTTTACAATGTACTGGTTGGACGCCTGAACGCGGTAGTAATAGGTGCCGGAGGTTTTCCCCGATATGCTTTTCAGGAGATCTGGCCCGGAATACACGGTTGAGAGGCCGCTGAATGTGTTATTGTCGGCTTCCTGCAACACATAGGTTGCAGCGTTGGGGGGCTGGGTCCACGAGATGGTGAAATTCCCGTCCTGGCTCGGATTCGGCTTTATAGACCCGATTTCCGGTTTGAACGGCTCGTTCCAGCCGTAGATGATGACAATGGTAGCTTTGTTCGGCTTTACATCCACATCCTCGTTCAACCCGAAATATTCGACCGAACCGCTTTTCATTCCGATGCAGAGCACCTTGAGGTTGTCGAGCGCTTCAACATTTATTGCCACATCGAAAACACCGTCCACCGGTGTGAATACCCTGCTGTCAAGAACAGAATTGTCGCTCTTGAGCACCCTGACTTCGAGGTTTTCGAGACCGGCGGTCGATACCGTTTTTCCAGCGCCTACCGGGAGTTTTCGGGCTGTGGTTCCCCTGTATCCGTCTCCGGAGACGACTATCCGGATGACACCGGTTCCTGTCGCCACAAGCGGCGATCTGTCCCTGCCGCAGGAAACGCACAGGAGAAGGAAACATGCTATGAGCGCCCGTTTCATGATCTTCTGCTCACTGAGAAGGATCGGAAATGGTGAACGTGATGGTTCCTTCCTGGGCGCCTGTGGAACCGGCGCCCTTTCCCTTTGAGGAGGAGCTCAGAACAAAACCCACAATACCCGCCGTTACTATGGCCCCGCCGACAAGGTACAACATCTTGTGAGATTTTCTCACCTTGTCCAGCAGGAGCTGGTCAACCACATCGGGTATCCCCCTGTTCAGGAGATTGTCGCTCGCCCCTCTGAATTGATAATCGGCAGCCTTCAATACCTTCGCAGTTTCGATGTCGGCGATGCTTACATTGATAGTGTAAGTCGCCCCCACAAGGCCTACCGAACCTATGATAATTCTTTCCACATTGAGAATTTTCCCGAATTTAACGGCGCACGAGATATCGGTGCATTCCGTGTTCTGAATATTGAATTCGTCAAAGATCTTATCCATCTGCGAGCGCTCGACTACCGTATACCTGATCGGTGTTTTCTTTCTGAATTCTTGGGAATTGATAACCCGCATGATCTGTACGCGCATGTTATTCGAGAGCGATTTGGCCTCAGCCGGTGAAACCCCGTTCGCATCGAGGTCGAGCACTGCGATGTTGTACTCTTTTTTTTCCTGGGCGCCTGCGGAATGTAACGGAATAACACCCGTTATGATCATCAAAACACTCAGAAACAATGAAAGGGTTTTTCGCGCCATGACCTGCCTGCAAGATATATCAGTGAAATGATTACTATCGGGGAATAAGCATAAATAATTATAATATAATTAATACCTTTCAAATATACTTCGTTTCTTTTAAAAAGCAATAGATTTCATGAATGGTTTTATACTCAAATAAAATCCCCTCTGGCTTTGCCATCTCCCCTTATTAAGGGGAGAATTCGGCACCGACATTATTTTACTTATATGATACTCCTTTTTGCCCCCTTCGATAAGGGGGTCGCCGCTATTACGGCGGGGGGATCTAAAACATTGTCTGAACCTTGATTTACTTGATTATGGGATTTAATTGATTATTTTCAATCATGGAAATCCTGTAATCCCACAAATCATGGTTCAGACAATCTTCCGGAGAGGCATGTCAAACGTCTTCTGGATAATAGGCAATTCGTCTTTCAATCGTTTAGCTAACGGCGCGGTTTTTTTGCGTCAGCAACCAGAGAAATATTGAGATGTCCCCTTCCTCTCCCCTTCTCCTGCTTGCGGGAGAAGGGGTAAGGGGATGAGGGGGAAACTATTCCTGTCTCTCACTTTCCGGGATATTGATGACCATTGCCGAGCACTGGCCGAAGGTATCGGAGGTTTTCGTGGGATCGATCTCGACAAATGCGCCGTTCCAGAGAACAAAGAGCCGCTCGCCCTTGTCATCCAGCTTGATGGAGAAGGTTCCGCCCGGAGTGTAGCCGTACTTGTCATAATAGTAAGGGAACATGAAGGCAAGTACCTTCTTTATGCCGGTTTGCGTGTCGTATTGGATCACCGGTGAGCCGTCCGAATAGCCGTGGCCGTGCGCGCCGGGGAGATAATAGACATAGCGTCCCTTGGGGCTTCTGTCCATGGAGGCTGTATATTTCTGTATGCCGACCCAGTTGTACCCTTTGTCCACGATCTCTTCCTTGACCGGGTCGAATGTGAAAAGCTTGCCGCTGTAGGAAATACACCAGAAGAGGCCGTCCGGGCCGCGCTCACGGGTCTCGGCGCGCAACTGTGTGTAGCCGCCGGCTTTTCCGCCGCGGGTTGAATCAAGGTTTTCTTGTGGCATGTGGCAGTCGAGTTTGGAGAAGCGGTTCTTGAAAGGATCATACTTGATGATATGCAGCAACGAGTCGGCCTTCTGGTCGCGGTTGGAAGTGTAGACCATACCGGTTGCATTGTCGATGAGGATGGCCCGCTCCCACCAGCCCATACCGGTGGGCAGGTATCCGGCCCACTTGGTCTCCTGTTTGTTGATGTCCCAGGCGAGGAATTCGCCGAACATGCCGACCGCATACATGATGCCCCGAGCGGTGTCCACCCGGTGGTAAGGCCAGGAGGCGCGCTTTAGCGGGACGCCGTAATCCACGATGTCCCCGGTGAGCACATCGTAGCTCATGATGTGGCCGCCGTCGTAACCTGTGGCGTAATCTTCCTCATCAGGCTCATCGTACTTGGCCCAGTAGGTGCAGTACCAGAGACTCGGGCTTTTCAAATCCTTGCTCTGATAGAAATCCAGCCAGCCGTGAATCTTGCCTTCGGAGAACTGATCCATCTTCCGGCCCAGCACCTTGTTCACTTCGGGAAGGCAGCGCACTGTTTTTGTCGCCGGATCATATTCCACAAGAAGGATATGGGCGTCATATTTGCCGTGATCGCCTATCGCGGAATAAAATTTACCCGTACGGGTATCATAGTTAGCCTGGCACCAGTTGGACCAGGGCCCCGGTTCATTGCTGATTTTGGACTTTGATTTCACCGGTGACTCCCCTATCCAGAGCGGCTCAACCGGAACCACACAGAATTCGACCGTGGGCGGCGTCTTGGCGATGACATAATCTTTCCCGGCAAATTTGGCCACGCTCTCGATGGGGACCAGCATCTTGGGATCGCTGTCAACCACCACCTTGCCGGTATAGAGGAGTTTGGACTTGTCCAGACGTTCGGCGACCTCTTTTTTCTTTTGTTCGCCTGGACTGGGAGTGACCGGGCGCTCGATTGTCTTCATCCCTTTGTGGAGAATGCCGTGCCCTCCACCTTTGATCATTGTCGAGCAGCCAAGAGCGGCAAACAAAACAAACGCAGCCGTCAGGACGATAAATACAGAGATCCTTTTGAGGTTGATCATGCTTCCCTCCTAAAAACAGTGTGGGTTGAAAATGTATGCGGGGAGATCCATGCCGTTTGCATGATCTTTGCAATGGAATGGTGTATAGTATAGGAATTTTTTCGGGCGATTTCAAAACTTTTCTTGCCCCTGATTCACGAATTTCTTGAACTGTAACAAAAGAAAGCCGATTGCATACAGAACCTTTCTTGCTCTATCCCGATATTATCTTGACAAATGGGGCAACGGATATGTTATTATATAGCTTAATAAGGGGAAAAAAGATTAAATCCCGACAGCTTCAGAAAGGGAATTGTGATGATAAAACATCAGGCTGACCCGGAGAGGGATGCAATTTCGGATATCGATTTCATGTCTGTTCATGACGCGGGAAACAGTATTGCAAAAAAAGCAGCCACAACAAAAACCCGTCACCGCGCTCTGGCGCGGCGGCTTCGGAAAAACAGCCAGATAGCTTCCCAAAGCGCCGAGATTTCTCTGGGGATCGAAGAAATCGCCGGCTTTTCCGACAAAATCATCGAGTCTTTCGAGGCCGCGAAACGATCTCTGGACCGTGCCGCCCGGGATTCGAAAGATGAAAAGAAGCTCTGGCAATCCCTTTTCGAATCCTCCGGAAAAACGCTGGAAATCTCGGCATCGAATGCCGCCGCGGTAGGGGAAGCCGCGCAGGGGTTCAAACGAAACTCCCGCTCTCTGGATGAAGTTATGGATTCCATTCAAAAAGCGGCCCAGGTGCACGGTGAAAATCTCAAAACATCACAGGAACTGGGGAAATTAATAGAGACCGCCGATGATCTCACCGCCAATATCATCTCCCTTGCCGACCGCGCCGATATTGCTTCATTGAACTCCGCTCTGGAGGCTGGCAAAGCCGGAGAAGACGGGGCTGGTTTCGCCGTAGTCACCGGCATGCTCCGTAAATCTACCGCAGCCTTTCAAAAGCGGGCCGGAGATTTCACCGAGCTTCTTACCCGAATCAAATCCATCCAGGGCGGCATTACTTCACGGGCAGTGGAAGTTTCTGAAAAAATCCGGACTGTTGATGTATTGACCGCCGGAGTTCGTAACGCCTTTAATGAGATAACGGGCGACATGGATTTGCTCATTTTGGCGGCGGGTGAATATTCAGCTAAAACCGGGATGGTTTTCCCCGCAACGGATGAGGATGAATCATCGGAAGAAATATCTCTTTCCCTGGACAGCGCCATGGACAGTATAAACCATGCGCTCTCTCTGATCGAGAGCCAGGAGAGACTGTTTTCTGAAGCCGCCAGCCAGGCCGATATTCTCCTTGAAGCCACCGGAAAACTTGCTTCTGTCGAGGCGGTTTCCACCGCTCTGGATGCACTTTATACCATTATCGATTCATTCATCAAATCCCTTGAAGCCGCTTCGGAGCATTTGGAAACGACTATGCCTGCAATCCATAACGCTATGCAGGAAATAGAGATAATAGGTAAAAGCTCTGTGTCGAACAGGGAATTTTTGACTCGATTGTCCCAGACCGCCGAAGAGTTTCTCTCCGTCGCGAATCGCTCCCAGGAAACGTTCGGAAAGCTGCGGGAAAGTCTGGTGCCTTCGCATTCCATTCTTCGGAATGTAGCCAGAGAGCTCCAGATTCTTGTGAGTGAGCATGAGGCGTTTCTGCAGGAACTGTACTCTCTTGAGCCATTTCAGAAACACCTTGCCCGGTTCGCCGAAGGCATGGGGGATTTTTCCACCCGGATGGACTTTTTTGCGGTAAACGGAGGGATTGAGGTTGTGCGGGCAGGCGCCCGGGGGTCTGGATTCGCATCACTTCCCCAGGAATTCGAGGCAATCGGCGCCGATTTGGCAGGGCTGGAACAATCAATCCGGGAGTACGGCGACCGGCTGGGAGAAATGGCTCAATCATTGATAAAGCGAGAGACGAGCGAACCGTGGCAGGCCATACTGCTTTCGGTGACCGGAATTGCCGACGGCATTAAGGAGATACTGGAGAGCTATCTTGCTACTGGGTCACGGGAAAATGCTTCTCTCTTCTCGATTATCTCCGATACTATCCGCCGCATCGAAAAAATCCGGGATAAATCCGATACGATGATGAAAACCGCTTCCTCAGCCGTCCAATCCATCACTCTGGCTGCGGAATTTGCTGAAAATCAGAAGAATGTCTTCCGTCAGACTATTGCCACGGCGGAAAAGATCAGTATACTGGCGGATGAGCTGTACCCGGATTCAGAACCATGATTCATTCGAATCATGGTTCTGACAGTTTTTCTCTCTAAACTTTGGTTTTGTATTGAGAACTTATCCGTAACACCTGTTTTTCTGAATGCCCATAAGGCCGGTTCACCGGAATAGCCCTTGTCGGCGCACAGGTTTTGTTCTATGCCATCTGGACGCGTACGATTTCGTCCAGCACCAGATCAATCTGGCTCACATCATGCTTGTTTGCCCCGGTGACGACGATTGATAACGGCAATATGCTTTCGTGTCAGCGGGCCGCGCCGCATTTACTCATTTCGCGGCGATATCAAACGCGCCCATGCCCTTGCAAGGGCTGTCTTTGGACAGCTTGTACGCCTCAGCGCGAAAGAAATAAGGCTTGAAGACCGGATTGACTCCGCCGAGTTTCAACGGCTCGAACAGCCCGACGAATTTCGGATCAACGGAGATGTCCGTCGCGCCAACGCCTTCGACTTTGGGGAACCAGTTATTGCGATCAAAAACAGGCTTCTTCGCGGGGTCCGCGCGCCAGGTCCACACCTTGCCATCAGGGAAGCGGCGGGTCTTGTGTTCCTGCTCCTCTTTGTAGTTCGGCGCCGGCGAGAATTTCACCTGCGTCTTGTTTCCGCAAAAGATATTATTCCGCAGCACCGGCGCGTTCCCGGAGACGATCTCCAAAGCAAGGTTGCAGTCCACAAGCGTGTTGTTGTAAACCTCGCAGTCGGCCTCTATGTACATCGACGGCTGGACGTTTCCCTTCTCGCTGACGATAAGGTTGCCGTAAATTTTCGCTCCCGTGGAGATGGGATGGACGGCGATGCATCCTTCCCCGTCTCCTCCGTAAACGGAATCGACGAAGTTGTTTCGTACGACGGCGTCGGTGACGTTAGCCACGCAGACGGCTCGCTTGGCGTGGAAGTCCTTCGCCGGGCGGAAGACGTTGCCCTCGGCCACGATCCTCTCGGAACGCAGATATCCCTCTTCCGTGCTGTCGTCGTTCTGGCCGATGTAGATGGCCGAGTAGCGGAAGCCCTCGAACGTGTTGCCGGAGGCGACCGAATCCTTCATCAGCTTCTTGAACGACAGCGCCTGATGATGCACGCCGTAGAAATAGTTGTTCGTCGCCTTGAGATTGCAGGAGGCGTAGAGGCACAGCCCGTAGTCCTGCTTGTCGGAGAAATCCAGGAACGTATTCTCGGTAAGGACGATGCCCTGGCTGGCCTCCGGCTTCCTGAAATTGCCGTACACCAGAATTCCGGATGAGTTGTTCTCCCGGAAAATGCACTTCCTGACCGTTATATAGCTGGAGGCATACTTTATGGCAACGCCCATCATGTAGTTGCCGAACTCTATGCCTTCGATGACGACATGGTTCTTATCCTGCAGGAGGATGCCGGTGCCTTCGCCGGTTCCCTTCAGTATGACCTTTCCCGTTTCCTCGGCCTTGATGGTGATAGGCGCTTCCCTCGTTCCGCTATTGCTCACTACCGCCTGCTCGTCGCCATAGTCGCCGGACTTTATGATTAGCATATCGCCAGACTTAAGAATCGACACGCCCTTCTTGACCGTTCGAAAGGCGGTCTGGGCCGTCTTACCGTCCTTTGCATCGTCGCCCTGTAGCGATACGTAATAGGTCTCGGCGATTGCAGCCGAACAGAACAACACAGCCGCACCGATCAACACAGCCGCCCGCAACAATAAACTTCCGCCGTTCGTCTTCATCTTGCACTTAATCCTTTCATTTTGCATGTGACCTGCCGCCACCGGGCTTGCGCCGGTAGGTCTTCTCCGGATCGCGTTCTGGTGCAGGCATCAATGGTTCAACCTTATTATTTACGGGTAAGTTCTTAATCTTTTTATCATCTTTTATCAAATACATCATACGAATCAGTCAGACAATCTTATTCTTTGGACTTTTTTTATCATCTCCTCCTGTATTTCCCCGTGAGCTGCCCCTGCGAAAGCACATGACCTTTCAGCGCATACAGTAATGGTTTATCGCACCGGTTCTTTGCTGAATATGATCTTGCCGAAATCTTTACCCCCGCGTGAATGCAAATCCGGCTTGGGAGTCTGCGCCGGGCTCCACTGGCTGTATTGCGGGTTGGTCTTTCCGCCGCAGCGGTTCAGCGCCACACGCCACATGTCGCCGTCCTTCGGTGCGGAACCGTCGTAGGCCTCCGTGTAATCGGAGAAGCGGACAGCAATCTCGATGATCCAGCCGGTATCGGTGTCGTCATCTTTATTCACCGTGCCCTGGATGCTCTGCGCGATATGGGGTACCAGAATACGGCTGTCACGGAGATAGATGCTCCGTTTGAAATTATTGTAGACGCTGAGAAGGTTCCCGATGCAATTGATCTCGAACATGTTGTACATGAAACCGACCTTGGGATTGGGATTCCAGAAAAGCTCGACGCAGTCATCCTTGTAGGTAGTGGAGTTCGTATCGTAGATTTCGGCCCAGATATGCTGGTCGCTGCACTTCCACGCCACATAGAGGAACGTGTCGTTCCAGAGCATTTTCACCTCAGTCTGCTCCTTGTCGCCCGCAGTCCACCAGGGGAATTTGAAATCGCCGACCGATTTTGCGGCCTGCCAGTCAGCCTTGTCAAGGATGCCGTCGACCACGATTTTCTCCGTCGTTCGTTTCACGACATATTCGGGATATACCGGTTCCTGCGCCTCAGCGGCCAGGGAAAAACTGATAATAAACAGGGAAAAGATGCCAAGCGCTGTTTTCATGGTGAGTTTCTCCTTTGAGAAATATTCTTCGGTGATTTACAATTTGATCGCATTATCATAAATAGATACCGAAACAAGTTTAAAACATGCGCATGATACATGCACTTCGACAAGCTCAGTGCTCGGTCATCGGGCTCTGAGCCTGTCGAAGAATCCGATGCATCCTGAACTCGTTTCAGGATCTAAAAACTCGATTGAAAAAGAAACGCATCCGCATGGAATTTGCAAATACTATTTTCCAAAGTTTTACTTGCTTTTGCCGCCTTCGAAATAAATCTTATATGAATCGATGCTTACGTTCAGCATGACCGAATGTCCTTTCTCACACATTCTCTTTTTTCCCTGAGGTTTGGCGGCATGAACTATCGATACGTTTCAATACTGGCAAAAGTTCTGGGGTGTTTCTGGCTCATGATCTCGACATTTACTCCGGTTCTTGCACAGAAATCAGAGCCTCAATCCTTTCTTCAGGCAAACTCGAAGGATATGCTCTGGTGGAAGAATGCCCGGTTCGGCCTGTTCATTCACTGGGGGCCGGTGAGCCTTAAAGGCACAGAGATCGGCTGGTCGAGGGGCGGGGAACGGCGCGGTCAGGGCGGCACCGGCGAAATCCCTGTAGAGGTGTACGACAACCTCTACAAGGAGTTCAACCCGGTCAAATTCAACGCCGACGAGTGGGTGAAAATAGCCAAAGAGGCCGGCATGAAATACCTGGTGTTCACCAGAAAACACCATGACGGCTTCTCCATGTTCGACAGCGGGCTTACCGACTACAAGATCACCAATTCCCCGTTCAAGCGGGATGTGGTCAAAGAGCTGGCCGACGCCTGCCATCGCGCAGGGATACGCCTTGGATTCTACTATTCCCCCGTTGACTGGCACCACCCGGACTACCGTACCAAAAACCACGCCCGCTACATCCAGTACCTGCACGGCCAGATACGGGAGCTGTGCTCACGCTACGGCCAGGTGGATATCCTGTGGTTCGATGGCCTCCAGGTTCATCCCATGTCCGGCAGCGGCGGAGAAACCACCTACGACCCCGCCTGGGCGAAGGACTGGGATTCTGGGAATCTCTTCCGCGAGATTCGCACCTTGCAGCCGCATATCATCATCAACAACCGCTGCGGGCTGAAAGGGGATTTCGACACCCCCGAGCAGCATGTCGGATTCTACCAGCCCGGCCGTCCCTGGGAATCCTGCATCACCATCTGCCAGCAGTGGGCGTGGAAACCCAACGATACCATGAAATCGCTCAAGGAATGCATCCATACCCTGGTCATGTGCGCTGGCGGCGATGGCAACCTGCTTCTCAATGTGGGGCCGATGCCCACCGGGGAGATCGAGCCTCGTCAGGTCGCCCGCCTGAAGGAAATGGGCGCCTGGCTGAAACAGTACGGACGCGCTGTTTATGGCACACGCGGCGGGCCGTTCCCGCCGGGTGAATGGGGCGCTTCCACGTGCAGGGGCGCCACCGCCTATGTCCACATCCTGAACTGGAAAGGCGACACCGTTCTCCTGCCGCCAGATCCCCGCAAGCTGGTATCCCACACCGTGCTGACCGGGGGCAAGGCCGCAGTAAAACAGACCCCTAAGGGAATAGAAATTTCAGTGCCGGCGGGAGAGCGGAATGAGATCGATACGATTGTGGAGCTGAGGTTCAACAGGAGGTTGTGAAGGCAACCCCCTTAAATACCCCGAAAAGGAACTGATACACAATCGCACTATG
>JAUYCD010000042.1 GCA_030692375.1 Candidatus Latescibacter sp.
AAATTAAGGTAAATATTCTTCTATCATTTTATTATATAAGCACTTAAGATTAATGCGTAAAAATTTTGTGAATAATCCGGGTTAATAGTATAGTCGCCACAAAAATGAAATAAAGGGGGAAAAGCGGTGATGCTTGAACGAATAACACTGTTCGCAATAAACCGACCATGGACGGTCATCGCCGCCGTCTTGATGCTGACTGCGCTGTTTGGAATTCAATTCGGGAAGATCAAGATCGACACCGATCCCAAGCACATGCTGCCGGAAACGTCCGCCGTGCGGCAGTATAACGACCAGGTCGAGCGGGACTTTGCTCTGCACGCGGATGTGCTTGTTCTCGGCATCGTCAACAACGGCGGCGTGGTCAACACCACCAGCCTTTCGCGTATTGCCGGGCTGACACACGAAATCCAGAAAATTTCGGGTGTGATCTCGCGGGATGTGACGAGTTTCTCCACCATAGACAATATCAACGTCCGCGAGGGGAATTTAATCGTGCGCCCGGTGCTCGATCGCGTTCCGCAGACGCCGGAGGAACTCGAATCATTCCGCCAGGCGCTGCTGGAAAATCCATTGTTCATCAACCGCATTGTATCAAAGGACGGTACGGCGACAGCGATCTATATTCCCATCGATCCACAGGCGAACGGCAAGAAAATCGCCGATCAAATCAAAAAACTACTGCCAAAGGATTTCGGTGGCGACCAGTTTTATCTGGCGGGCGACCCGATTGCACGGGACACCTTTGGTGCGGAGATGTTCCGGCAAATGGGCCTGTTCTCGCCGATCGCCGGCATGGTGATGTGTCTTGCGCTATGGCTGATGTTTCGCAGTGTCCTGCTGGTGGTCGCTAATATGGCCGCCGCGATGGTCGGCATTGTCTGGTGCATGGGTTTGCTGATCGGCCTTGGTTATCCGGTTCACATCATGAGTTCAATGGCTCCGGTTTTTCTTATGGCGATAGCGACGGATAGTGTGCATATATTCAACGAGTTCGCCTTCCGCTTTGACGAATTGAAGGACAAGCGGCGGGCGATCCTTGAGACGATGAAGGCGGTCGCCTCGCCCTTGTTTTTTTCCGACATTACCACCGCTGTGGGCTTTGCCGCGCTGGCCACCGCCACCATCGTGCCGGTAAGAATATTCGGGCTGGTGGTCGCATTCGGAACACTGGTGATTCTGTTGATGAGTTTCACGCTGGTGCCGGCCATTCTGGCGCTTTTGCGGGAGGATCGTATTTCGGCGATTTCGGCGCACGCGGATTTGAGCCATGAGAGTGCGAGCGCGGTGCTCTCGAAGCTGGGCGAGTTCTGTATCCGCTACGCAAGACCGATCGCTTTAGCGGGCGCGGTATTTCTGGTGGTCGCGTGCGTCGGCATGTCCCGAATCGTGGTCAACAACAATATGGTGCATTGGTTCAAGGCCAGCAGTGAACTGCGTACGGCGGACCGCGTCATGAATGAGCGGCTGGGCGGCACTTCCACGGGCTACCTCGTCGTCCAGGGAGCGGGCGAAGACGCCATCAAGGATCCCGCCATGCTGCGTGGCATCGAGCGGCTCCAGCGTGAACTGGAAAAGGACCCACTCGTCGGCAAGACCTTTTCAGTGGCGGACTACGTCAAGCGGATCAACCGCGTTCTGCATGATGATAATCCGGTATACGAGAAAATTCCGGATCAGACGGAGGAGATTGGCCAGTACCTTTTCCTTTTTGGTAGTTCTGCCAAACCGAGCGATCTGGATAACGTGGTGGATTATCCGTTTCAACAGGCTAACATTTATCTGCAACTCAAACGGTGGGATGCGGGTGTGATGCGGCAGATTATCGCCCGGACGGAAGCGTGGCTGGCGGAGAACCCGCTGCCCGCCGGTGCGCAGATCAAACCAGCCGGCGTCGCCTATTTCAATCTGGTCTGGAGCGATGAGGTGTTGTGGGGCATGCTGAAAAGTTTCCTGGCTGGCCTCGTGATCGTGTTGGCGCTACTGGTGTTCAAGACCCGCTCGCTCCTCTGGGGCGTGCTGACATTCCTGCCGCTGCTTTTCACGATCGCGTTGATTTACGGCGTTGTCGGACTGATCGGGAAGGATTTCGACATGCCCGTGGCTGTGCTCTCGACGCTCTCGCTCGGCATGGCGATTGATTTCGCCATCCACTTTGTATTCCGTTTCCGGCGGCGTTACCGCGAACGCCCTCTGTTGCGCGAGGCGCTCATCTGGACGGTGGCCAGGCCGGGTAAAGGCATCTTTCTCAACGCAGTGCTTTTTGCGCTCGGTTTTGCTGTGATGGTTTTCGCGGATTTGACTCCCTACATCACGGTCGGCGTATTCATGGCCGCCATCATGCTGCTTTCGGCGCTGATGAGCGTGATCTATCTGCCGGGGCTTATCCACATTTTCCGCCGCTGGCTATTGAAAGAGGAAAAATCATAGGAAGGGGACGAATATGTACATGGAACGATACTTGCGAGGAATCGCCGGAATTCTCGTATTGGCATCTCTGCTTCTTGGCAATCTCTTATCGGAGTGGTGGCTGCTGCTTGGGGTCTTTGTTGGATTCAACCTGCTCCAGTCGGCGTTTTCCAATTGGTGCCCTATGAAGTCAGTTCTCCGGCTCTTCGGGGTTAGGAGTTGCGAGGAAGAACTGACCCATATTCGCGAAAGGAACGCACCATGAAGAACAACGTTGTACGGACATTATTGGCGGGGTGCATTTGGATGTCTCTGGCCGTCTTAGTGGAAGCCCAAGCTTCTAACCGGCCAAATGAGCATGGAATGGCGGCCACGGCGATACTGGAAAAATCCCAACAGGCATTTAATGCCGCCGGCGCCGACATGAAAGCCGAGGTGTCCATGGTGCTGACTGCCGAAAACGGCAAGAAACGGACCCGTGCATTAACCATGCTTCGTCTGAACATGCCCGGCGGAGCGGAACAGAAATATTTCCTCTATTTCAGAGAGCCATCCGACGTCCGCCGGATGACGTTCCTGGTCTGGAAATATCCAGAGAAAGAGGACGACCGCTGGATTTATATCCCCGCCGTGGACCTCGTCCGCCGTGTGGCCACGACGGACAAGCGCTCAAGCTTTGTCGGGTCGGATTTCACATATGAGGATATTTCCGGCCGAGACATAAGCACGGACACGCATAAATTTATCCGTGAGGAGAAACTGAATGACAGCGGCTGCTATGTCATCGAAAGCGCGCCCAAGGAAACGATCGACTACGTAAGGCGCGTCGCGTGGATCGACAAGATCACTTTTTTGCCTCTCAAAGAGGAATATTATGACCTGCAAAATGAATTGGCGCGCGTTTTCACAGCCGACAAAATCGAGCAGGTCGCGGCCGGCGGAGACGGCCATGCTATCCCGACCGTTACGGTGCGAACCATGAAAAATGTAAAGAGTGGACATCGCACGGAAGTGGCCTACAGATCGGTATCGTACAACATCGGCTTGACCGATGAAATTTTCACCGAACGCTATCTACGCCGCCCAATTTCGAAATGGATACAATGAAAATGGGAAGGATGGTTCGTTTTGCGCTTGCCGCCTGCTGGCTGGCCAGCGGCATGGCTCACGGGGTCGAGCCGCAGGTGAACGGTTTCGCCGAATGGCGTGGCGGTTTGCGCCTCCGTGATGACAATCGCCAGTCTGATAATGCCACGCTCAATGAAGTGCGCCTGCAACTGGACTCTTCCGCGTCATGTCGGTATGTCGAGTTCCGCGCCAAGGCGGATTTGATCTATGACGGTATCGATAACAAGGCAGATGTCGATCCCCGTGAAATCAGCGCGTCATTCTCGCCTGTTCATGCGGTAGATCTGAAAATCGGGCGGCAAATCCTGACGTGGGGGACGGGCGACTACCTTTTCATCAACGACTTGTTTCCCAAAGATTGGAAATCATTTCTCCTCGGCCGCGACGACGAGTATCTCAAGGCCCCGTCGGATGCTGTCAAGGCGAGCTTTTTCATGGCGCTCGTTAATCTGGACGTCGTCTATACGCCGCTGTTCGATCCCGACCGCTTTATTGATGGCGAGCGGATTTCTTTTTTCAATCCCGCGCTCGGCCGCATGGCAGGTGAAGATGATGCCCTGCGCGTGCAGTCCCGCAATGACTGGTTTGCGGATGACGAAATCGCTGCGCGCCTCACTCACTCTTTCGGCAGCTACGAAGCGGCCCTTTACGCCTATAACGGCTTTTGGAAAAGCCCGATGGGTTTTGACGCAACAGACAGGCGGGCAACCTTTCCTCCGCTGGGGGTATATGGCGCCAGCGTTCGCGGGAATATATTGAAGGGTGTCGGCAGTGTAGAAGCCGGGTACTATGACTCGTTTGCGGACCGCAATGGCCATAATCCGTCTATCCCCAACTCCCAGTCACGGTTCCTGGTGGGATATGAACAGGAGCTGTTCGCCAATTTTACCGCCGGCGGTCAATATTATGTGGAACATATGATGGATTACAGCGCGTATCGCGCATCGTTGACGGACGGCATGGCGCCCTCGGACGAGGACCGTCATGTTGTCACTCTCCGGCTGACCCAACTCGCATTTTATCAGAATCTGCGGCTGTCGCTGTTTGTGTTCTACTCGCCTTCCGACCGTGACGCCTATCTGCGTCCGACCGCGCATTATCGCGTTAACGATCACTGGTCTGTCAGCGCCGGCGGCAATCTGTTCTCGAGGGACGAGCACACCTTCTTCGGGCAATTCGAGGAGGCCGCCAATGTTTATTTGGGGATGCGCTATGCTTTTTGAAACACTCATTGATCATAAACTGTTCATAAATTTTGTGTATACATTTTATGTATAATTAATAGTTAGGATAAAATATGGATAAAAAAACAAGAAAGAAATTTTGGGAAGATATATTTGCAACGAAGAAATCAAATGAAGTCAGCTGGTATCAAAATAAATCTGAAACTTCATTGGCATTTTTAAAAAGCTTTAATCTTCCAAAGACCGCAAAAATAATAGATATAGGTGGTGGTGACAGTTTATTTGTTGACAACCTTATCGAGTTAGGGTATAAAAATATTACAGTTCTTGATATTTCAGAAAAAGCGATTGAAAGAGCCAAATTAAGACTTGGGGAAAAAGCAGAAAAGATCAAATGGATTGTTTCAGATGTGACAGAATTTAAACCAGATACTAAATATGACTTTTTGCACGATAGAGCTGCGTTCCATTTTTTAACTGACGGAGAAGACATAGAAAAATACGTCACATTAATGAAACAAACTGTTACCATTAATGGCTACTTGGTAATTGGTACTTTTTCTGAAGAAGGGCCAAAGAAATGCAGCGGACTTGATATAAAGCAGTATTCTGAAATTTCAATGTCACTTAGATTTCAAAATTATTTTCAAAAGCTTAAATGTATAACTGTTGATCATAGGACACCATTTGGCACTATCCAGAATTTCATTTTTTGTAGTTTTAAACGTTTAAAATCCGAATGTTAAATAAAATTACATTGTCCTTAATGAATATGATATAGTGAATGTTAGTATACAATTCTTCTGAGACAAATGAAAGAATTAAAAAGAGAAGGAGAAAAGCATGGAGAATAATTATTATAATAAGTTTTCAACTTTATGTGTTCACGCAGGGGAGAAAAGAGATATTCAGGGTGCGATTCATTCACCCCTGTATAACCATTCGACATTTGCTTTTGAAACAACAAAAGATCTCCTGGATGTGGTCGAAGGAAGAAAGCAGGGCAACCTCTACACTCGATATGGCTTGAATCCGACAATTAAAGCGGCGGAGGAGAAACTTGCGGCTTTGGAATATGGTGAAGCCGCTCTGGTTTTTGGTTCGGGCATGGCGGCGGAGGCGGCAACATTTTTAACCTACGCCCACAACGGCGATGAGATAATCTGCATCGGAGATGTCTACGGGGGTACGTTTGAATTACTTCAAAAGCTTTTCCCTCAAGTAGGAATTACAACAAAATTTCTGCTGGGTTCTGAAATGGGTTTTTTAGAAAGTTCAATAAACTTAAAAACAAAAATGATTTTTTTCGAAACCCCCACCAATCCGAATATGGAGATTATCGATATTGAATCAGTTGGAAAAACCGCTCATGACCACAACGTGCTCGTTGTTGTTGATAATACATTCGCTTCTCCCTACAATCAAAATCCATTACGCTTGAACGCTGATCTGGTAATTCACAGCACAACGAAGTATTTAGGCGGCCACAGTGATTTGACCGGAGGTGTAGTCATCGGATCGGGAAAAATAGTTGAGCCGATAGGTCTGTGGAGAAAAGGTCTCGGACAGATCATGGCGCCGGATGTGGCGTATCTGTTGCTCCGCAGCTTACGAACGCTTGCGGTGCGTGTTGAGCGGCAAAACAAAACTGCCATGTCGATAGCGCAGGCATTACAAAAGCACCCCGCAGTAAAAAGTGTCAACTACCCGGGTTTAGAAACTTTCCCGGGCCACAGTCTGGCAGTAAAACAGATGAGAGGATTTGGAGGGATGGTTAGTTTCGAAATAATCGGAGACAGAAAAGCGACAGAAAAATTTGTCGATTCGTTAATACTGTTTTCCATCGCTCCCAGCCTTGGAGGTGTAGAAAGCCTCGTTACCCAGCCGGTAACGACAACTCACCATGACCTTTCGTCTGAAGAAAGAGCCCGCCGTGGAATTTCAGATTCTTTAGTAAGGATATCCTGCGGGTTGGAGGATGAACAGGATTTAATAAATGATTTGGAGCATGCATTGGAAACCTTAAACTAAAGGATAGTTTATTATGGGACTGAACAATATCAATACAACCGCTGTTGGGAAATTCATGGAAGAGGCGCAGAATAACCCTCAGATAGCAAGGAAGTCAAAACGAGTGGAAGGCGAATGGGTTTTTGAAAATGGGAAACCCCAGTTCAAAGCCGTTCTGGCCTATAAAGAGGGAGAGCGGGTTTTAGAATCCGATTTCGCGCCTTTCATGGGCGGGATGGGCCTTGCGCCCGACCCGATACAATATTGCCTGTATGGTATGGCAGCCTGTTATGCAGGGACATTTGTCGCTTTGGCAACCATGGAAGGTATTTCTCTAAGGAAGTTAAGGATTGCGGTGGAAAATAAAGTAGACTTGACAAGGACTTTTGGTCTTTCGTCCAATCCAATTGTGGAGGAAGTCGAACTGACGCTGGAGGTAGAGTCGGATGCGACACGGGAAAAGCTTGAAGAGATTGAATCGCTGGCTAAGGAACGGTGTCCCGGTGTTTACTGTCTTGTGAATCCTATTCCACTCACAACACGCATGAATATCGTGAATAGTAAGAGAGAGAGTTAATGAAAAAGCTATCTTAAAGCTGGCACTCTTTTCCCCGGAAAACATGCTTGAGCCTGATCAATCCGAGCACAAGAGCCGCCAGATGAAGTGACCGGCGCCAGGAAAGTTCTCGCCTTCACCTACCCATACTACCACCTTCGGCCAGTGCTCGGTCGTGGTGGTGAATATCCCGGCGAGTGAACGTCAGGAATAGCGCCGGTCCTGATTCATTTTTTAGAAGGTTGTTTTACTCTATGGATTCCTTCCCAAAATCCCGGAATTCATGCGATACCGATATCTTTCTCTACTCCGGGAATAATTGTACTGCATTTTCCCCTTTCATTTTCCATCAGAAAATAGTATTTTACTAATCTTTCCCCGACAACGACAACTTGGAGTTGCCATAGATATGCTGAAAACGCGAGAGAATATCCGCAACATCGCCATCATCGCCCATGTGGATCACGGCAAGACCACGCTCGTGGACGCCCTGCTCCGTCAGTCCGGGGCCTACCGCTCCCACGAGCATGTGGTGGAGCGCGCCATGGACAGCATGGACCTCGAGCGTGAGCGCGGCATCACCATCATGTCCAAGAACACCGCGGTGGCCTTCCGCGACATTATCATCAATATCGTCGACACACCCGGCCACGCCGATTTCGGGGGTGAGGTCCAGCGCGTCCTGAAAATGGTGGACGGCTGCCTGCTTTTGGTGGATGCTGCGGAAGGGCCGCTCCCGCAGACCCGGTATGTCCTCTCCAACGCCCTGCTGAACGGGCTTTCCCCCATTGTGGTCATCAACAAGATCGACCGCCCGGACTCCCGTATAAGCGAAGTGCTGGACGAGGTGTTCGAACTCTTTATGGACCTGGACGCCACCGATGAACAGTGCGATTTCCCGGTGGTGTTCACCGTCGCCCGTGAAGGAACCGCGACGCTCGACCCCGCTGTCCCTGGAAGCGATCTCCTCCCCCTCTTCGAGCTCATCACGTCGCAGGTGCCTGCACCAGTGTACGATGATTCCATTCCGCTCCAGCTTCAGATCACCACGCTCGACTACAGCGACTACCTGGGCCGTATCGGCATCGGGCGGATCGCCAACGGGAATATCGCGGTCGGACAGACCATACTCATGGGCAGCGGCGAAGAAGGAGAAGAATACACTCGGGCGAAAGTTACCCAACTCTTCGGGTTTTCCGGACTTCATCGGGCGCCGGTGGGATCAGCCGGGCCGGGCGAAATTGTGGCAATCGCGGGCATAGAAGGTATCAAGCTCGGCGACACCCTTACCGACCCGGAGGACCCGCGGCCGCTGCCTCCGCTCCGCATCGACGAGCCGACGCTTGAGATGGTATTCACCATCAACACTTCGCCGCTCGCGGGACAGGACGGCCGTTACCTGACCAGTCGTGAGATCCGCGACCGCCTCTTCAAGGAAATCCAGGGCAATCCCTCCCTGCATGTGGAGGAGACCGACAACGCCAAGGAATTTAAGGTTATCGGCCGCGGGGAGCTTCAGCTCGGCGTGCTCATCGAGACCATGCGCCGCGAGGGATATGAGCTGTCTGTGGGCAAGCCGACAGTCCGAATGCGCCGGGATAAGGGGGCTCTCATCGAGCCATGGGAGCACCTGGTCATCGACTGCCCCGAGGCTCACATCGGCGTCATCACCCAGACCATGGGATCCCGCAAGGGGCGGATGACCCGCATGGTCAACCATTCCTCGGGCTGGGTGCGCATCGAGTACGATATCCCCATGCGGGGGCTTATCGGCCTGCGCTCGTTCCTCATGGTGGAAACGCGCGGGACTGCGGTCCTGAACAGCCTTTTCCTCGACTGGCAGCCGCACGCCGGAGAAATCCCGCACCGCACGAGCGGAGTCATCGTGGCCGACCGCCGGGGCCGCGCCACCGCCTATGCGCTGGAGAATCTCCAGGAGCGCGGACAGCTTTTCTGCGGGCCGGGAGAGGATGTTTATTCCGGACGCATTGTGGGACGTAATTCACGATCCGAAGATATGTGGGCCAATCCTACCAAGGAAAAGAAAAAGGACAACATGCGCGCGGTGGGCAAGGACGATAACTACCAGCTCTACCCGCCAAAGATCATCTCTCTCGAGGAGGCGCTGGAGTATATTGCCGATGATGAGCTGGTGGAAATCACTCCGAGGGTAATTCGCATCCGTAAAAAGCATCTCGACCCCAATTCGGCCCGGCAGGCGGCGAAGAAGGGGGCAGGAGAGTAAGGAAATACGGAATTATGGCGCGGTTTGCTTATGTTTGAGCGTTTAGATGCCGAAACAAGTTCGGCATGACACGTGTCATCCTGAACTTGTTTCAGTATCTAATTTAAAAGAAACGCCATAACATATGTCGCAATGAATAATTATCACCAAGTTACCGTTTTAGGACCCGAAACCCGATGCCATAACCCCTGGTGGCAGGATTGAAGAAATCCCGGAAGGCTGACCGGCTGTAGTAGTCTCCGTAATAAAAGCTCCCGCCGCGGTACACACGATCTTCGCCGGACGATGCGCCTTTCGGATTCTTGACGCTCGCTGCAGAGTATTTTTCATATAAATCGCTGCACCACTCCCAGGCATTCCCGCTCATGTCGTACAGGCCGAAAGGATTTTTGGGATAGCTTTTCACATTCACCGGATGGCCGATGTTCTCCATCCCATAGTCATAATTTGCTTTTTTACCGCTTATCGTGCCGTCATCCGTACCGAACAGATACTGCTTTCCGCCCCGGCAGGCGTACTCCCATTCCGCTTCCCGCGGCAGATCACACCTGTAAAAATCCGCAAACGCCTTCGCCCCGTACCATGTCACAAATATCACCGGCCAGTTTTCATGACCGGATACCATACTGAATACGCCGTTTTTATAGGTTATACCGCAGCGGTTATCTGCATCATGCGATCCGGACAAATATATGTATTCTTTACCTTTATAGACGCCTTTCGCTCCCTTTACCGTTGAACTCGCCGCCGTGATTTCCCCACGCGCAAGCGCCGCGACCAGATACTCGCAATACTGTGTATTTGTGATTTCCGCTTCGCTCATCTGGAACGGACTCACCGTCACCGTATGAACCGGCACGCAACCATCCCAAAGATCGCCTGTCTCATCCCCCATCTTGAATGTACCGCCGGGAACAGATACAAAGGCGACGCCCTTGATAGCCTGGGTGCGGCCTTCCGTGACGAAAAGGAGGGCGCTTATTATTGCAGCGAAACAGAAAAAGCAACATCGCTTCATAGATTGGCCTCCATGAGAAGAAAACTCACCCCTTAACCCAATACAGTTCATTTAACCACTAAAATCACGAAAAACACGAAATTTGCTTTTTGATAAAATCATTTTTTGTGCCTTTCGTGTGGTTCGTGGTTTAAAAATCTTGTACTTTTTCGTTAAAGTGAACCGTATTGCCCCTTAACCCCAATCAAGAGCCAAAGATCAAATATTTGGTGTTCAAAAGATTTCTACTAACGGCGAACCACGCGGAAACCGATAGTGACGTTCGCGAATTCCGGTATGTTGCTGCTGCGGTGGGCTGACCGGAGGGTGCTTTCTTTGAAGTAGCTCCAGCTTCCGCCGCGGATAATATGTGCTTCGCTGGATTCTGGGCCGGTGGGATTAGTAGCAGGTGATGAACTGTAGCTTCCGTAATAGTCACTGCACAACTCCCATACATTCCCACTCATGTCATACAGACCAAAGGGATTCTTCGGATAAATCTTGACACTCACCGGATGATTAATGCCAGTATAATTCATCTTGTTTGAACTGAGTGTTCCGTCATCAGTCCCGTACAAATACTGTTTTCCTCCCCGGCAAGCATACTCCCACTCTGCCTCACGCGGCAAATCACATCCATAATAATCCGCAAACGCTTTCGCTCCAATCCACGTCACATACACCACTGGCCAGTTCTCATGACCGGATACTACACTAAATACATTGTTGGAATACGTTATCCAGCATCTGTTATTCAAATCAAAACTTGATGAGAGCAATAGATACCTCTCCCAGTAGTGTGAACCTTTCGCAATATATACACTGGAAATGTCTGCCGTAATTCCCCCTGTCTTTAATGCCGCGTTCAGATACTCACAATACTGGGCATTTGTGATTTCCGTTTCACTCATCTTAAATGAACTCACTGTCACATTATGCATAGGTCGGCAATCTTTCCAAAGGTCACCTTTTTCATCTCCCATCTGAAATGTCCCGCCGGGAATGGACACAAACGTGATGCCTTTGATAGTCTGGATGGGCTGTGATGAATTTAGTTCTACCGATTTTTTATTGCAATACGCGCCGAAAAGAACGAATGAAACCATTAAAAGCACCAGATCAATCCGCATGGTTTTTTTCATAATCCCCGCCCTCTTTTTATAAATTCCGCGTTGTTATTCAGTTATTTCGACATTTTAAAATATTCAAACGATTTCGCGGCATGCGCAAGTGTTTTTTGGGGGGGATAAAAGAAAATAGTCCCGGGAAAAAGAAACCTCACAAAACAGTTGAGAAAAAGATGAACAGTGCGTACATTTTCGTCAGATTGCCGCAGAGAATTGCCGTTTATCGACTGTATATACTTCCACCCTTGAAAAAACAGGCTCGAACATGGAAAAAACCAAGATCACCAGGCTCCGGCAACTGTATGAGACCACCCTCTTCGATGATGTGATTCCCTTCTGGATGAAATATTCCCCCGACCGTGAATACGGCGGCTACCTGACCATGCTCGACCGTGACGGCACCCCGTACGGCACCGACAAATACATGTGGCCGCAGGCCCGCGAGGTCTGGTTCTTCTCCACCCTCTGCCATACGGTGGAAAAACGGCCGGAATGGCTCGATATGGCCAAACTGGGCTGGGATTTCATTGTGAAACATGCCTTCCACGAGAGCGGGAGATCCTATTTCAGCTTCAAGCGCGACGGCGCCCCGCTCACCATGCCGAGGCAGGTGTTCTCCGAGACATTCATCATCATCGCGGCGGTACGGTACGCCCTGGTCACCGGGGATCAGGAAGCCGCGCGTATCGCCCGAACGCTCTATAAAAAAGTTGTGGAAATGGCTGAAACCCCCGCCGCAGGAAGCCAGAAGGCCATATTGGGCGCCCGTTCCATGAGTGCGCACAATGTCCCCATGATCCTCCTCAATGTCACAAGGGAAATGACCCTCCTGGACGGCGACACGGCGGAATTCCGGGACATCGCCGACCGCTGCCTTGAAAAGGTATTGAAGAAGCATCTGCACCCGGAAAGGAAACTGCTTTTCGAGAATGTGGCGCCGGACGGCTCGCTCATGCTTGATATTCCCGAGGGGAGACTGATCCTTCCCGGCCACGCCATCGAGTCTGCCTGGTTCCTCATGCACGAGGGAATGGCCCGGAACGACCGCTCGCTCATAGGCAAAGCCTGCGACCTCACCCTCTGGATGCTCGATTTCGGCTGGGACATTAAGTACGACGGACTCCTCTATTTCCTCGACTCGGAAGGTTTTCCTCCCCTGCCGCTGGAATGGGACATGAAACTCTGGTGGTGCCACAACGAGGCGCTCTATGCGCTCCTTCTTGCCCACCACCTGACCGGGGAAAAGGTGTACGAGTCCTGGTATGACCGGGTGCATGAGTACTCTTTCACCCACTTCCCCGATCCGGTGCACGGCGAATGGTTCGGCTACCTGCACCGTGACGGCACCGTTTCCCACCGGTTCAAGGGTTCAACATGGAAGGGATGTTTCCATCTGCCGCGCCATCTCCTCTACTGCTGGCAGCTTCTTTTGAAGATGGAAAAGGAATAGAACAATTTTCAAAAGGCGGACGCTATGACGGATCAAAAACAAACCAGCCCGGAGATGAATTTCGCCAAAGCCAACATCTATAACATTTTCAACGGGGTGGGTGGACCGGTATGGGGGGCGTTCCTGGCCTATTACGGGCCTCTTATGGCTCTCCTGGGATTTCTGGGGGCTTCGGCGTTCTATAACGGGGTGGTGAACGGCCTGTTCTGGCTTGGGTTTATTCTCACCCAGGTTCCCGCCGCCTACTATTCGGAGCGGCTGCCGTATAAGAAATGGGCGACCGGGGTGATTTTCCTTCTTTCGGGTGTCAGCATGCTCCTTTTCGGGATTCTCCTCATGGTCACCGGCGGAGAGCATGTGAAACTCCTCCTCGCGGCTTTCCTCTTCTGCTATGCGCTCACCACTATCATTTCCGGTTCAGCCACACCGCTTATTTTCACCCTTCTTTTTAAAATCATACCCCCGCAGAAACTGGGAAGCTGGCTCGGCATCTATTTCATGATCGCTTCGGTCGGAGGAATTCTCGGCGGGTTTATCACCAAGAGAATCCTCGAGTATGGCTATCCGGTCGCTTTTGAAATACTTTTTATCGCCTCCTTCGTTTTTGCTTTGGCCATGGCGGTCGCGGTGTGGTTCATCGATGAGCCCAAAGGAGAGCTCGCACCGAAAAAGGAGAATTTCGGCGCCTATCTGGGTTCACTGGTGAATATCCTGAAATGCGACCGTAATCTGGTGCGGTTTTTCATCGGAATGTGGTTCGTCGTCGGGCATTACATCGTTCTCACATTTTACGCCGATTACGCCATCAAGGTAGTCGGCGTCAGCCCGGCAGAAGCGGGAGCGTTTGTCAGCATGAACCTTATCGGCTGGACTCTGGCGAGCCTGGGGCCGGTATTTTTCATTCTCATTCCCCTGGGCTGGGTCATGGGTCTTTTCGGTTCGAAGCTGAAAATGCCTTCAAACATTTTCAGTGCGGGATGGATCGCCGACCGGTACGGCCCCAAATACACACTGATCGTATTCCAGATCGTGGCCATCATCGGGGTGTTGATCGCGCTGGCCGCCAAAAGCTTGCTCATGTTCTACTTTGTGTGGATTGTGGCCGGTTTCGCCCAGATATGCAACAATATCGGGTACTCCAATATGGGTCTTTTGAGCTGCCCCATCCAGGATAAATCTTCCTATATCGGCCTGGTGAATTGTGCGGTATTTCCTTTCGTGGTAATCGTGCCCATGGTATTCGGGGCGCTGATCGGGAAAGGAATTCTCACCTATACGGGAACTTTCAAGATTTCGATGGCGCTCATGGCTATTGCGGCGTTGTTTTTCCTGTTCTTTGTGGATAATCCGGAAGGGTTCAAGAAAATGAAAGCACAAAGTTAAAAGATTGTCTGAACCACTGATCCGCATGATTTAAATGATAAAAGATGATGAAAGAGAAAGAAAAAAGACAGGAACAAAGGCTTTGACATGATTAACAAGATTGACAAGATTTTGAATCCTGTAAATCATGTAAATCCTGTCAAAAAAAGATTCTGAATTTTAAAATTCAGAACCTTACTTGAGTAGCAGCATCTTGATGGTCTTCGCCTCTTTTTCCGTACGCACCAAGAAGAAGTAAATCCCTGCGGAGAACCGTGCTGCATTCCAGGCGACCGTGTGACGGCCGGCGGAGAGTCTCCCGTCGAGGATGCTGTCCACCCTTTGCCCGGCGAGGTTGTACACATTCATTGAGACCTGTCCCGCCTGGGGAAGGGTAAAGGTGATCGTGGTCTTCGGGTTGAAGGGATTCGGAGTGTTCTGGAAGACGGCGAATTCTTTTGGAGAAATTTCCTCGATAAGGGTTGGCACGGTGATGCTGAAAACGCCATCACTGGTATCGGTTCGTTGGGAACTAGTTGCATCTGTGATTCGCACTAAAGTGGAAGAAGATGAAACCACAGGAACAGTCCATGAGTAATAACACTTTGCGGCATCAACGCTTTCCGTAACAGTCTTCCAGCTTTTGCCGGAATCGCTTGAGAATTCAATCCTGACTGTTTTGCTTCCGAGGGAATTCCAGGTTATTGGCTGTACCGAGCCTGCAATCAGCCTTTCACCTCCGTTCGGTGAAGTGACCTTGATGAAAGGCCGGGAGACGGCAAAAACAGCGTAACTGGAGCCTTTTACAGCGCTGTTGGATGTATCGGTGATCCGCACCAGGCATTTGGTTGATTCGATTCCGGTGAGTGTCCAGGGATAGGAACCGAGAGAGGCGTCCACATTTCCGGCAATTGATTTCCAGGTTACACCGCCGTCCTGAGAATATTCAATGACAACGGTTTTTACTCCGGATGAAGTCCAAAGTATTTTTTGAGCGGTATCGGTTTCCCAAAGCTCACCTCCCCGGGGAGAGGTAATCCATACCGAGGGGCCGGTTTGTTGCCGGTAGGCGGATATTCCAACAAAGGTACCGAACCATTTGACATTATTGACATCAACTGCAATGGATACTACCCGGTTGTCCGCAAGCCCGTTAAGTGTAGTGTATGTTTTCCAGCTTTTCCCGTCGAAAGCCGACACTCCTCCGGTGAATGTTCCGATCCATACAACGCCATCCCGGTCAACCGCTATTGAGCGCACGTCATTGTTACAGAGCCCGTCGGCTGTGGTGTATGTTTTCCAGGATGTCCCGTCAAACCTTGCCGCGCCTCCATCAGCGCCCACCCACACAACGCCATTCTTTCCTGCAGAGATTGACCTGTATCTCTGAAAGGTAAGCCCGCTTTCAGCGCCCCAGGTTTTCCAATTCAGATCATCGAAACGTATTACACCACCGTTCCAGGTGGCAAACCATTTGACATTGTTATCATCTACCGAAATGCTTGAGGTGTAGCTTCCGGGATAGCGGACGAAGTCCTTCCCGTCATATCGGGTAATTCCCTTATTTGAACCGAACCACACAACTCCCTTTTTATCGACAGCTACCGTGTTTACAAGGGTATCTAAAAGTCCGTCATTTGATGTATACGTCTTCCATGTGGCGCCGTCATATCTTGATACTCCGGCTGAGGTTCCGATCCACGCTGTCCCATCATCGCTGACAGCAATGGCATAGGTGGATAATGAAGCCAGGCCGCTGTTCTCATTCCAATTTGTCCAATTTACTCCATCAAACAAGGATATACCAGAATTGGTCGAACACCAGACCCTGTTTTTGGAGTCAATAAAAACTCCTGAAATCCCATTATTGTATGGACCGCTTTTGTCTGTAAAACTGGTAAAGATACTGTCATCGAACCGGCTGAGTCCGTTGTATGAACAAATCCAGAGCACCCCGCGCCGATCTAATGATAAAGCACGCGGGCGCATATTCAGAAGACCATCCTGCACTGTATAATTTTTCCAAGATGTTCCATTGAATTCAATAAGGCCGAGATAATAAGCGTTCATCCCTTCCTGGGAAAGCCATATTTTTCCGTTTTGACCGACAGCAAAATCAGGGAAGTAAGAACTTCCCTTTGAATCGCTTCCATGCAGATATTCTTTAAAAACACCATTTACAAGTTTCATGAGATTATCAAAATTACTCGTATGCTGAATAACCCAAACCGAACCGTCAGGCCCGATTTTTACATTTTTTATGCCATTTAAATAATATTTCTTCCAGGATGATCCGTCGAAAGAAAGGAGGGCGTTATAGGAAGCTATCCATTTGACATTGTTCCCGTCAACCGCAATTGCGCTTACTGAACCGAATTCGACCATGTCCGTAAGAGAATACGTTTTCCAGGAGACGCCGTCAAAGGAGGAAATACCGTTATCTCCGGTGCCGAACCATTTGACATTATTTGTGTCTATCGCGATAGCTTGTACATTGTTCTGCGCCAGACCGTCTGCAGTTGTATACCGCTTCCATGCTTTTCCATCAAAACTGGACACTCCGAAATATGTTCCCACCCATACAATCCCTGACTGGTCGACTGCAACGGTTTGAATACTGTTGTTTATCAAACCATCTTTGACGGTATACTTAACGCTGGACCAGTCGCTCCGGTTAACCCGGAGTACACCGCCGCTGGTCCCGCACCAGACAAAATCATCCAAAGGCGCAACACATGTAATCATTGAAGAACTGGTATAGATGTCCCAGACGCCCTCCTGTGAAAATGCTTCAGAGACTGCGACAACACCCAGTATCGAAAAAATGATAAAAATTCTCATTGTAACCTCCATTTTTTATTTGAGCAGAAGCATCTTGATGGTCTTTTCCTCTTTTTCGGTGCGAACGAGACAGAAGTAAATCCCAGCGGAGAACCGTGCGGCGTTCCAGGAGACCATGTGACGGCCTGCGGAGAGTCTCCCGTCGAGGATACTGTCCACCCTTTGCCCGGTTAGATTGTACACATTCACTGCGACCTGACCTGCCTGGGGAAGGGTGAAGATGATCGTGGTCCTCGGGTTGAAAGGGTTTGGAGTATTCTGGAAGACGGCGAATTCACGGGGGATTGTTTCACCAACCGAAGAGACAATGGAAGTGATGGTGAATACTGCGTCGCTCTTGTCGGAAACCGCTCCGCTCGCCTGATCGGAGACCCGTACCAGACATTGTGTGGATTGGACATTGAGCGGGTTGAAGGTAAAGGCGCCTGATGAAGCCGCAATACTTTTTGTGATGGAATTCCAACTGACGCCGCCGTCTACCGAATATTCCACCTTTACATTTTCCACCCCGTCCGCGACCCAGGTGACAGTATTGTTCTTCCCGGCGCTCCAGACCTCACCACCATTTGGAGCAGTCACCGTGATATAGGGGCGAAGAATCGTGAAAACACCGTCTCCGGTGTCAGTACGGGCGGGTGTGGAAGGATCGGTTACTTTCACCAGACAGGCGGCTGATTCGGTCGCCGGAATTGTCCAGGGCCAGGAGCCGTTTGCCGCATCAACGGTGTCGGTGACCGTTTTCCAGGTCTTGCCGCTGTCAGTAGAATATTCGATGCGTACGGTTTTCACTCCGACCGAAACCCAGGTGACAGCATGGGAGGTTCCGGTGGCCCATTTTTCACCGCCGTTCGGCGCGGTCACTTTCACGAAGGGCGGAGAGATGGTGAATTCGTTGTTTCCTGTGTCGGTTACCTTGTAATTGGAGGTGTCGACCAGACGCACCAGGCAGTGAAAAGACTGAATCTGGGGAGTAGTCCAGATGTATGATTTCAGGGAAGCATCCACATTATCGGCCAGTAACTTCCAATTTAGCCCGGCATCGGTAGAGTATTCAATCTTTAAACGACTCACGTCTTTGCTGACCCAGGCGATTTCCTGAGCGCTGCCCGCCTCCCAAAGTTCGCCGCCGTTGGGGGAAACAACGGTGACAAAAGGGCCCGTCTGGTAAGAAAAACTGGTAACTCCCCCGCCCCGGGTTCCAAACCATTTCACATTGTCCAAGTCGACTGCTATTCTCCATACGTTATTATTCAACTCGCTGTTGGATGCGTTATAAGATTTCCACTCGACCCCGTCAAAGCTCGCTGCACCTCCTGAATAACCAAACCATTTTACACCCATCCGGTCAATGGCAACTGATTGAACGTTCTGACCCTTCAGAAAATCATACGTAGTCCACTTTGTTCCGTCAAAGGTGGTTATCCCACCCGATGTGGAAAACCATTTCTTTCCATCAGAATCGATCGCTATTCCGAGAACATAATCGCCGGCAAGGCCGTCGCTTTTATGATATCGGTTCCATGTAATACCATCGAAATGGGAAACGCCCCCTTCAGCAAAATTATATCCGACCCAAAGAGAGTTATCTCGGTCGATTCCCAGTATCTCTCCATGAGGTACTGCCCCATACGTTTTCCATATCGTTCCATTCAAGCTTGCCACACCGCCATGCCATGTAGTGATCCATAATACATTATTATGGTCGACAATAAGATCGCGAATGTCGTTATCGGGTAAAGGACTATTGTCTTTCGTGTAGTTTATCCATGTTTTTCCATCGAATTTCGACAATCCATTCCATGTATTTCCAATCCATACAATCCCATTTTTATCCACTGCAATTGCATAGATATTATCACTTGCGATTCCACTGTTTTTCGTGGTGTAATTAATCCAGGAAATACCGTTATAATATGATACCCCACCACTCCCTGACCACGCCTGTCCGGTACCAATCCAAATCCCGCCCCGTGGATCATCTGTTACTGTCCAAATATAGTTGCTTCCGATTCCGTCACCGGCCAAATATGTTGTCCATAGAGCAGTTGAGGGAATAATTGAGAAAGTTATATCACTTACATCGAAGAAAGCAGAATTTAAGGCATCCGAAATACGTATCATACATTTCGTGGACGATAGTCTGGGTATTTTCCAATTAACGGATCCGGCTGAAGAATTCACACTTGAAATAATTACACTCCAGCTTGAACCTCCATCAGAAGAGAACTCGATCACCACGTTTAAAACACCTTTTGATGAGTTCCATGTGATCGGGTGGTCGTTTCCGCTTTCCCAAACCTCGCCGCCATTGGGAGAGATCACCTGAATAAAGCTGGCCATGAGTTTGAACGTTCCGTCGCTCATATCGGTGAGGGATGGATTGGAGGCGTCGCTGATGCGCACCAGGCAATCGGAGGAGACCTTGTCCGGCGCTATCCAAGTGTAACTGCCTGTAGAAGTCGGAGTAGAGGCGACAATAAGGTTCCAGGTGCTTCCTTTGTCGGTGGAGTATTCAATTTTGACTGCATCGACGCCGAAGGATGACCAGGTGATTTTTTGCTGGATTTTGGCCTCCCAGACTTCTCCGCCGTTGGGAGAAATTACTTTCAGAGTAGGAGGGGTGATGGTGAACGCCCCATAACTTGTCCCCTGAATTTTGCTGTCGGCGGTGCTGGTGATACGTACCAGGCAGGCGGAGGACTGGATTCCTGCAGGAGTCCATGAATACGATCCCAGTGTGGCGTCTACATTGTCGACGAGGGTTTTCCAGGAAACACCGGTATCGGTCGAATATTCGATTTTTACAGTTTTTACATCTTTCGCTATCCAGGTGATAGTATGAACGGAAGCGGTTCCCCAGACCTCGCCACCTGCGGGGGAGGAAACCCAGATATAGGAGCCCGATGTGCTTATTATTCCTTTGAATGAATCCTCGGCGACAAACCAGAATCCGGCTGGAATGGTATAACTTCTACCGTCCGAACCCAGGACGCCGTTCTGTGTGGTATAGATGCCGTCGTACGGGGAACCGTAATCGATGATATCGGTGCCGTATTTCTGGCCGGCCATATCTCCGCCGTACGACTTATACCCGATACCGGTGCCGTCCGGGGCATAGAGACCGAATGACTGTGCACCCAAATCAAAACAGGGAAAGATAGAGAAAAGGTTGTCGTCCGGGGAAAGACTGTATTTATAAGGCCCGACGTTGTAATCGTTGCAGACCCACGGTTTTTTGGAGGTGGTCTCAAAATTATGGTCGCCGACATAATCCCCGTTACGGTTCACCCAGAGAATGGCGTCATCAGCTGACTGGTAATAGGGATCTATAACCTGATTCACACAGGATTGATGAGAACCGCCAAAAAGAACATTCTTCCGGAACTGCAGGGTAAAAGGGCCGCCGGTGTACTGTCCGCCGACTTGCGAAGTCCCTTCGGTCAGGTTGACCCACCAGGGGGATAAATCAAGACGTTTGATTTCCGTTCCATTATTTACATTCAAATAAATAAGCTGTGATTCCTTTCCCGTATTAGACATGTCGGCGTTCACACAGAAAAGATAATCTTTCCCGTCGCTGACCACCCCGGGACCGAAATCCCAGCCGGCCGGAGATGCCACGGTGTAGGTGTATTCTCCATTGGCGCCCCAGTCTGTCCTCAGAACCGCAGTACTGTTGGGAACCCAGGTCCATGCTCTGACAACCTTGGTCTTGGTGTCGCCCTTAAGCCAGCAATGGAAAAACTTTGTCTGATCGGTGGGCAGGAAAGCCAAGCCTCCGACATCAGTCCATCCCATGTCATTGCAGGTCTCAACGAGAGCGGCATCTTCAGGATCGTTCCCGACGACCCATTTTTTTAGGGTATGCTTAAAAGCAGTGACAGCAGTTCCGCGGTTTTGGTCGCTCATATACAGAACAGGCCTGGCCAGCGCAATACCTTTGGCATCTTTTTCCAGAATAGTTCTGAAACTCCAGGGTTCGGGCCTCAGAAACTGGGTCATCTTGACCTTGGGGCTGATATTGTCGAATCCCCAGAGATAGTAGGTATATTCGCCGGGAGGCGCTGTCCCGCCTGCCTTGTCCTTTCCATTCCAGGTGATGCTGGTTGAGCCGGGGCTGAACTGGTACGGTGTGGAGACATAGATACAGGTATCGATACCATTGACATAGTGCCAGCCGAGGTAACCGTTCCTGGTATTCTTGATCGCGGCGGCTTTCCCACGGGTGAATACCAGGAAGGTGACATTGGCGGGGGTTCCAGTTACTGTCACCGGGACAGAGAGGTTTTTCCCGTCGAATGTATAGGGAATGATGGCCGGCCCGTTGATTTTCAGAACGGCGGGGCCGAACGGAGCAGCATCAGCCGACATCGTCGGGGAAATGAATAGGAGTAACAGCCAGAGTATTCGCTTCATGATTCCGTCTCCTTATGAAAAAAACAAGGTGCAAAATTTCAAGATGATGATAGAAATTTCTGACATGATTAACAAGATTGACAAGATATTAAATCCTGTAAATCCTGTCTAAAAAGATTTTTAAAGTTTTTTTCTTATTTGAGAAGCAGCATTTTGATGGTCTTCGCCTCTTTTTCGGTGTGAACGTGACAGAGATACACTCCAGCAGAGAACCGGGCGGCGTTCCAGGCGACCATATGACGGCCTGCGTTGAGTCTCACGTCGAGGATGCTGTCCACCCGCTGACCAGCGAGGTTATACACATTCACTGCGACCTGACCCTCACGGGGAAGGGTAAAGGTGATCGTGGTTTTCGGATTGAAAGGATTGGGAGTGTTCTGGAAGACGGCGAATGCAAGGGGGGTTGTATCTCCCGCCGAGGAGACAGTGGAAGTTACAGTGAATAAAGAGTCGCTCTTGTCGGAGACCGCTACGTTCGTCTGATCGGAAACCCGTACCAGGCAGGACGAAGATGTCATGTTAGTAGAGAAACTAAAGCTGCCGTAGTACGCTTCGTAAAAGCTGATAATTTGTATCCAGCTTGCCCCGCCATCGGTCGAGAACTCCAGTTTTACCTTATCTACACCTTCCGAATCCCAGGTAATGGGGTAATTCTTTCCGACATTCCAAATCTCCCCTCCATTGGGCGCTTTGATGGTTATAAAAGGGTGGACGATAGTAAAGAAACTATCTGTTGTGTCGGTACGGGAAGCGGAGGCCATATCGGTTGCACGGATCAGGCAGGAAGTAGATTCAATGTCAGGAATTTTCCATAAAAACGATCCTCTCGGAGCATCGATATCAATTGCCTTTTGCCATGTCTTTCCCCCATCGGTTGAATATTCGATGCGAAGTAATTCAACCCCAAGGTATATCCAGGTTATCTCAAAAGAGGAACCTGCTATCAATTTTTCGCCACCGTTTGGTTCTGTAAGGCTGACAAAAGGCGGAGAGATGATATATTCGCCGTTGCTCGTATCGGTAAGCTGGTGGTTGCCGGTTTCAGTCAGCCGCACCCGGCAATGAAACGACTGCATGGATGGAGCAGACCAGGTATATGATCTTTTTGAAGCATCGACAAAATCGGAGATGAGATTCCAGTTTTTTCCACTATCTGCCGAATACTCGATCCTCAGATTGTTTATATCCCTTCCCATCCAGGTGATTTCATGAACACTGCCCGACTCCCATATCTCGCCGCCGTTCGGTGAGGTTATGGTAACAAAAGGACCGCACTCAAAGAAAAAGCTTGAAATTCCGCCGTTTTCAGTGCCAAACCATTTCAGATTATCACGATCTACCGCGATCCTGGTAATAGTGTTGCCTCCCAATCCACTGTTTTGTGTTGAATAGTTTTTCCATACCGAGCTGTCGAATCTGACCACTCCTCCCGGATATCCGAACCATTTCACCCCGGCTTTATCGACTGCCACAGCCCTTACCGGCTGACCTTTCAAAAGATCGAATGAAGTCCATTTTTCCCCATCGTAACTTCCCACGCCTGCGGATGTGGAGAACCATTTGGTTCCATCGAGGTCTACGGCAATTCCATATACATATTTCCCCGGGAGACCTTCGCCCGAATAATGAATCCAGGTTCCGCCAACATAATGCGAGACTCCGCCCATTCCGCTTTTATATCCAAGCCATATGGAATTATCGAGGTCAACTGCAAGGATCTCAGCGTCTGTGCCGGTTGAATATGTTTTCCAGTTCGTACCGTCAAAGCTTGCTGATCCTCCCCCCCATGTAGTAATCCAAAGGGTGTTGTTGCCGTCCACAGCTATATCGCGGATGCTATTATCGGGCAGAGGGCTGTTCAGTGTTGAGTATGTTGTCCAGGTTGTTCCATCGAACCGCATCAGCCCCTGCCATGTGGCGCCTATCCATACCACACCATTCTTGTCAACTGCAACCGCATAAATGTCATTGGTAACGATGGCACTGTTTGCTGTGGTGTAGGAAAACCATCTTGTGCCATTAAAAAAGTATACCCCTTTATCTCGAGTTCCCGCCCATACTCCTCCCCGGGGGTCGGCAGCCACACTTGAGACATAGGAACTGCCCATTCCGTTTGATGTATTGTAAACGCTCCACTGGGGGATTGATGTGAACATCGAGAAATACGTATCGCTGGTATCGAGAAAAGCAGAATTGGCCTCATCGGAAATCCGTATGATGCATTTTGAAGAGTCGATGCTGAAATTCTTTCCCGACCACAGATAGGGGGATCCTTTCGCGGCATCGACTCCGGAAGCGATGGTGTTCCAGGTAGTTCCGCCGTCGGAGGACAGTTCTATCCTGATCTTTGTAACATCCTTCGATGAAATCCACGTAATGGAGTAACTGGAATACCCCTCCCATTCCTCAACGCTATTGGGTGAAATGAGCCGGATGAAATGATCGGAGAGACTGAATACCGTATCGCTGGTATCGCTCAGGGATGGATTCGATGCATAGCTGATGCGTATCAGACATTCGGAGGATACTTTACCGGGTGTGATCCAGGTATATCGGCGGTTTATTGCCGGAACCGAAGATGCGATGAGATTCCAGGTTACTCCCTTATCCGTGGAGTATTCAAGATTCAACGCATTTACAGCGTCGAAACCGATATATGACCACGTGATAAATTGTTGAACCCCGGTGTCCCATAACTCTCCACCGTTGGGAGAAGTCAGTTTTATGGCGGGAGAGGAGATGATGAATAATGAGCTGGTAATCTGGGCTGCCCGCCCGGAAATATCGGTGATCCGTATCCGGCATGAGGCGGAATCGATTCCCATTGGAGTCCAGGAGTATATTCCAGACGCGCCGTCCACATTGTCGGATAGATTTAACCATAAATTGCCGCCATCCGTACTGTACTCGATTTTTACCGTTTGCACATCTCGGGAATCCCAGGTGATTTTGTGCGGGGTCCCGGTTCCCCATGCATCGCCGCCGTTCGGGGAAGTTAGCAGAAGGTAAGGCCCCGTTGGCATTCCTCTCACAGTGATAGTACCTTTGAACGAATCCTGCGCGGTAAACCAGATACCCTCCGAAGCAGAAGAATCGGCTGTGGTCTGTGATGTATAGATTCCATCGTAGGGTGAGCCATAATCGATAATATCGGCGCCGTATTTTGGACCGGATGTTTCCCCGGCAAAGGCCTTATATCCAATACCGGTGCCGTCCGGGGCGTAAAGACCGAAAGACACCGCACCCATGTCGTAAACCGGAAAAATAACAAAACCAAGTTTGTCCATCGAAGTGGAATATTTCCTTGGGAGGGCGTTATAATCATTGCAAACCCAAGGTCTGGGCGAAGTCGGTTCCCAGTTGAGGTCGCCGAAATAGTCGCCGTTCTTGTTCACCCACAACACCGCGGCATCCAGGGTTGTCTGGGCTGGATCGATCAGCGAGTTGGTGCAGGAGGTAGAGGAACCGAGAGCGATCAGACCATTCCTGAAGCTCATCTCCGTCGGCCCGCCGGTGTACTGCCCGCCGACAGACGTATCGCCTTCTGCCAGATTTACCCACCATGCTGAGAGATCCATTTTCCTGACATCAGAACCGTCACTCGCATCGATCCACATGAGCTGGGATATCTTGCCTGCGCCGGATACATCCGCATTCACCAGGAGGAGGTTATCTCCACCATCGCTGACCACGCCGGGACCGAAATTCGCGCCGCCAGGCCAGGCGCCGGAGTAAGTATATTCTCCGTTTAATCCCCAGTCGGTATTCAGAACCGCTGCTCCGTTGGGAACCCATGTCCATTTCTTTGTTACCTTCTTCTGTCCGTTTTTGAGCGTATCATGGAAGAACCTGGTTTGATCGTACGGCAGAAACGCAAGGCCACCCGCATCAGCCATACCTTTGGTTGTACACGTTTCAAGAAACTGTTTATTCTCCGGGTCTTCCCCGATCGTCCACTTGTAATTTGTATGTACATAATCCACGGTCAAATCTTTACCCCCGGCGGAAGCTGTCCGAACACCGTCGCCCATGTAGAGAATAGGTTTTACCAGAAGAACTCCTTTTTTATCTTTTTCCAGGATTGTTCTGAAATTCCAGGGGCTGGGAGATAAGTGCCGGGTCATGATGGTTTTCCGGCTGATATTATCATATCCCCAGAGATAATAGGTATAATCTCCTGAAGACACCAAAGCGCCGTTCTTTGTTCTTCCATTCCATGCGATTGCATTTTTTCCGAGATCGAACTGATAGGGTGATGAAACATAGATACAGGTATCGATACCGTTGACATAGTGCCAGCCGAGGTAACCGTTCCTGATGTTCTTGATCGCGGTGGCTTTCCCTCGGGTGAATACCAGGAAGGTGACATTGGCGGGGGTTCCGGTTACTGTCAATGGGATAGAGAGATTTCCCCCTTGAAAATTATAGTAAACAGAAGGCGGCGCAAGGAGTTTCAGAGTGACAGGACTGAACGGAGCAGCAATAGCAGAAAGCGCTGGAGCAAGGAACAGAAGTAACAGCCGGAGCATTCGCTTCATGATTCCGTCTCCTTATAATAAAGAGGGTTCTGTCAAAAGTATTGACATAAAAAGTGAGTTATTACATTGTTAATAAACAACATGAGTAGATTTGAAATGTTCTCCCCCGAGGTTTGGGGATATTTTTTACTTTTAAAAGCATACGAATGCTATTAATCTTCTAATCACAATTACGAAACATACATAAAAAGGAGACAGCACTCGTATGAAAAGAATAGCTTCAATTACCCGTTTAGTACGTTGGTTATGCAAACAACTCAATTTTGATGAACTTCTCGTTGCAGTAAACATACTCTTGGAAATCACACATGGTAAACGGAATAACATTCCGCTTCGAGCAAACTTTAATGAAAAATATCCGAATTATCGGCAGTTTATTGTTGATCCGTTTGCACCGTTCACCGAAAAGCCGTTGAAAAAAGTTGTAGCAACATCAGATTTCAAACAACTCCTTAAGGAACATCGCATCAAAGCCGGTAAGGACCTCGCACCGGTTCGTCGTCATAAAAACTCACTCCTTCCACCCTCATATACACGCTGTGAACATTGCAATGCGCCTGCCAGCTATCTTTATGTCAATGACGGCCGCAAAAAAAGCCAATTGCGCTGTAAAGTGTGCAACACCCTCTTTCAGTCAAATCACATTCGTAAAGAAGGCAAA
>JAUYCD010000043.1 GCA_030692375.1 Candidatus Latescibacter sp.
TTTAGATCCTGAAACGAGTTCAGGATGTAGCGGACTCTTCGACAGGCTCAGAGTCCGCTGACCGAGCACTGAGCTTGTCGAAGTGCACGTGTCATGCCGAACTTGTTGCCGCTTCGCGGGAACGAACCGTTTCGGCATCTATCAATTAAATATGGTTTTTCACAAGCCTTTTAAAAAGGGCAGGTGAAAAATCCCCGCCCCTTCTCACATAATTCCAAAACCGTTACTTGAGCTTCCCGATAAGGGAGAGCGAGGAATCGATACATACCTGTTCCGCCTTCGGACTGAAAGGTGAACCGAGCACCTCGTAATTATCTTCCTTGAATTCCTCAGCGGTAGGCAGATACCCCACATCCGGTTCGTTGGCGAGGCCGATGACGAAAGTTTTTGTAAACGGCGACTGCTGCTTCACTTTTAATCCGATTTCGGAGAAAACCTCGCAGGGGAAGGAGACGAAAGCGGCATCCCCGATACGGATTGCCTGCTGTTCAAGCTTCATGGCCGCCGGCCGGTTCTTTTCGGCGACCATTTTAGCATTGTCCACCTCCATGCCGGTAAGAAATACCGCCACTCTGGCCTCGTCCAAAACCCGTTTCCCCAGGGTATCCTTTATCTTTTCCATCTCAGCCAGTTTCTGCCGGGCGGCTTTCAAAGCATTTCCTGCCTGTTCGATGGTAAGATTGAAGCTCTCCTTGAGGGGATAATCGAACACACCGGAGGTCGATTTGACCACTTCATCCCCCGAAGTTTTGATCCTTGGCAGAGCTTTCAGCACTGCAGCGGTCATCTGATTGCCTTTCACCTCGGCATACCACCAGTTCCGTATGGGCATTTCCGCTCCCACAGCCGATAATTCGGCGGTGTATCCTACTTTGATGTCGCCCTGAGCAGACTGGTAATACGCCACCCAGACATCCTTGCCAACCGATTTTTTAATCCCCTGTATAGCAAAAAAAGGCCAATCTTCTGTGAATTGGAGATTGTGCAAATCCAGGGTGGAGGGATGGCAGCCATAGTTGAACGCCACTCCGAGCAGTTTACCCTTGTCATTTTCGATTTTGATCAATCCTACCATGGGGTCCGGGTGTAGACCGCCATGTTGAAGGCGCCTGTTTGCCCGGCCCAGTTCCATAACCATCGTTGAATCGATGCCGATCCTTCCCGGAACCCGGTTTTCCCAGGCTGATACTGCGCTTTCTATGGAGTTATCCACCACCAGTTTTTTGTACTGTTCACTTGTATCCTTACTAAACAATTCGGGGCCGGAATGGGTGTGAGTAGCGCTGATCATGATGTTTTCTTTCGGGATTCCGGTAGCTTTATTGATTCCGGCTCTGATTTTTTCGACATACTCTTTTCCGATTTCCACCAGTGAAATGGTCATCATGACCACCGTTGTGCCATCAGAACCTTCAACCAGGAGACTCCGGGCGTGCAGATCATCGTGAATGCCTTTGGACACATCAGTTCTGACATACCCGGACATGGGCGTTCCGATGGGAGGATTGATCAGGGTTTCACCGACTCCCACCTTTATCTTTGAAGGAGGAGTACAGGCCGAAGTTAAAAAAGCGATAAAAAGAGCCATACTAAGGAAAATCGCTGATAGCGGGTTCAACGTATTTTTGAAAATATTTTTCATGAGTTTCCTCCATGAAAGTGTGATAAAAATCAGAAAAATATCAGGAGAGGTAAAGATCAAGGAGAATCAGGATTTGTTTACGAAACAGCATGACCAGAAAACATCCTGCAGCTATAAAGGGTGCAAACGGAATTTCATCTTTTCCTTCTTTTTTTCCGGTTATAAGTTGCATCATACCCCATATTCCCCCGATGGCAATGGATAAAACCAAAGCAATTCCATTCCAAAGTGGTCCAAGAAAAAAACCGGTTACGGCTATCAATTTAAAGTCACCCATGCCCATACTTTCCTTTTTATAGAGAATTTTCCCGATAAACGACATAATGGCGAGAATGGCTATTCCGATAAGGGCGCCTTCTAAAGATCTCAACAAACCATGCTGCCATCCGAAACGCAGAGAAAATGCCAGACCGATAGCGCCGCCGGTAAAAGTCAAACGATCGGGAATAAGCATATATTGAAGGTCGATTATCAGGGCGACCAACAGAATGCAAGTCAACACAGCATCGGCGACAAAATTTACCGATACCCCGTAAAGGTAGAAAAACGCCACAAAAGAAGAAGCGGTTATGAGCTCGATCAAAGGATATTGAAGTGAGATGCGTGTTTGACAGGCTCTGCAGCGACCGCGCAGCAGTACATAGCCGAGAACAGGGATGTTGTCGCGATAGAGGATGGGAGAAAGGCAATGGGGGCAATGGGAAGCCGGGAATGCAATAGATTCTTTACGCGGAAGTCGATAAATCAAAACATTAAGAAACGAACCTATCGACAGGCCGACAAGAATAATGATGCCATATCTTAAAATCTGATATACCATAACGAATATACGCACGGGGATAAAAAAAGCGAGACCATGAAGCAGTCTCGCTTTCGCAAGTCAGCATGCAGATTAATTATATCCCAGCAGGAATTTCACAAAGGTAGTGGAAGTCTTGAAGTTTTCAAAAGCGCGCAATGATTCATCAAATTTTTTCTCTTCAAAACGAATTCCCGCCGAAGCCCAGATGTTGTATCCAAAATAGACTGTGCGGTTCTGAAGCTGAAGAGCATAGGTTTTCTGTTTGTAGTTGTTCTCGCTCTGAATATAGTCTTTCATGGTAAACTCTAATCCCGGAATTCCCTGCATACCAAAAGTCAGGTCGGTTCGAGGCGAAATCACATATTTAAGCATAAGCACCGGAATCCGCATCAGGTAGTACTCACCGAACCGCACCGCCTGGCCGCGATCTTTCTTGAAGAAGCGGAATTTTACTCCCGGTGAAATCGTCCAGTTCCCAAAGCTCTTTTCGTATGACACCTTGTTTACTATGGCCAAAGTATGGATATCCAGCTTGGGCTGAAAGGTATTATCGTACATCAATCCATCAATCTGGCTATTCCGCTCGATCTTGAGATGGTTCTCAATGGTCACCGCAGGCAGCGCCCGTAATGCTGAATCTATCCAGAGACGGTCCACATTGGAGTTCTTGTATTCCAGCTCATCAGAGTAGATCTTACGGGCAAATCTTCCTATGGTGGCGCCGATACCGGGATTAAGGTAATCGCCGAACATCTGGTTGCTCACCTGGACATAGGCATCACTGATATTGTCCTGAACCCGTTCATGACGATATTCGGCGTAAAGCTTCCCGACATCGAAAACATCATAGTTTACCTGGAATTTGAAATAATCGTTGTTGGTCCGGTTATCCGTTCCCACACCATGGGTACGCATGGAACCCAGGATAATATTGACGCTCTTCTGGGGAGTGTACCGGAAATAGACATGGCGCCCCTGACGGTCCAAATAATAAGGGGTGTCCAGCTTCATGTCGTCTTCACGGAAATCCGGAATGGTGTTATTGTTGTAATCGTTGCCGAACACAAAAGCATCCGGATCCGAATCGAGCATCAGGAAGGGTTCGTTGTAATCGGCCCTGTCATTGTTGTTCTTGTTGTTGTCCGCGATGCCGTCATGGTCGGCGTCATTGCCGGGAAACACGCCGTCCGGGTCTTCAGTGGATTGAATGTTATATCCCATAATCCTCTGGCTGACCATAGTATCCGGATATTGGTCATCATCGTCGTTGTCTTCAATGAGCGGATATCTCAATATATTATTGCGGGCACTGATGGAGCCGACTCCATAGCCTTTTTCTGTAGCCTTCGGATAGAAGTAATCCAGGTAGGGTTTATAGAAATTACCCATTTTGAAAAACTCACCGGCAAATCCAAAATGGTCCCAGTCTTTTTGAGCGGTAACATAATAGGCATGGTCTATCTCGGCCCATTTATGACCCTGACGGGGAGTCTGGCCGGCTACCACATCTTTCGGGAAACCGGTTCCGGGGTAATCGTCCGGGAACATGTAATGACTGGAGTTGGTCGCAAATTCTCCGGTAATTTTCAAACCCCGGTAGTTGAAATTGGCATCTACACTATAGATTATGGAAGCAACCTGCACTCCAAAATCAACCGTTACTTTCTGTAAATTAGATTTATCCTTGACATTACCCGGCGACTGGAGAGACGTTCTCCAGTAGGTTGCACTGTACCAGGTTGCATAATTAGCCGAGGGATCGTGTCCGCCTTGGGCCTCCTTGGTATAGATCGTCGCGGTCTGTACCCGATAATCGTTAGATACCGTAAGCTCCGCCGTCACCTGCTGTACCGGTTCCTTGATCACGGATATATCGAAAATGTATGCTATGTACTGCGTCCCGTTAACCTGTATCGGAAGCCGTGGATCAACCAACTGATAGTATTGCTTTGCCAACTGCTGGCTGAAATTCTTTTCAGTACTTAACCGGTTCACTCCCGAATACACATCCTGCAGGTAAAAATAATCGATATATTTGGGGATCCTCTCATCAAGGGATAAATAGTCAAATGACGGAGCGCCGATTTTAACCGCAGTTGTAGGTGTAATATAGGAAGCTTCCAATTCGTATACATCAGCAGTAGTAAGATCCCTGGTGACATCATCGAGTATCGCCACAGGACGAATTTCATCCCGGTAGCGTCCGTTGACCTTCAGCCGTACATCGCTGATCTGAGGCCCGCCGTTTCCATCCTCCGGTGAATCATCCAGCACCCGTACCGCTACCTCCAAAGGAGTGGGAGTGTAATTGCTCACCGTGCCGTACCAGG
>JAUYCD010000044.1 GCA_030692375.1 Candidatus Latescibacter sp.
AGTGTAACGTCAATCAGATAATGTCTGGTGCTGGAGTTTCTTTTTTTTTTACCCCCTTTAAAAGGGGGTCGCCGCTCAAGCGGCGGGGGGATCTTTATTCGCTGGGAAGAAGAAATCCCCCCTGCCTTTGGCATCCCCCCTTGTTAAGGGGGGAATATGAATCCAACTTTATTGCATTGACTTAACACTAGTCGCTATGGGGAGTATAACACGATTTATCTGATTATAAAATATCTTTTCCGCAAGTACCGCGCCACATCCACCAGGCCGATGAGAATCGGCACTTCGAGGAGCGGGCCTATCACGGTCGCCAGAGCCTGTCCCGAACCGATTCCGAATATGGAGATGGCCACCGCGATGGCCAGTTCGAAGTCGTTGCTGGCCGCAGTGAATGAGACAGCGGTCGCTTTCTCATATCCCACATTCATCTTCCATGCGACGAAAAAGGTAATAAACCACATGAGAATGAAATAGCAGGCCAGAGGGAGCGCAATGCGCAGGACATCGAGGGGAAGCTGAATGATGACTCCGCCTTTGAGCGAAAACATCACCACGATGGTGAATAACAGCGCCACAAGGGTGATCGGGCTGATGCGCCGGAGAAAAGCGGATTCATACCAGTCCCGCCCTTTCAACCGTATCAGGCTGTACCGTGAGACGATTCCGGCGAGAAAGGGTATGCCCAGGTAAATGAACACTGTCTTGGCCGCATCGACAATGGATACGTTGATGGCAGCTCCGCCGCCAATCCCAAGCATCCCAAGAAGTACGGTGATAAAGAAGAAAATATAGACTGCGTACAGTAAGACCTGAAAAATGGCGTTGAACGCTACCAGGCCGACCGCCAGCTCACGGTCTCCTCCGGCCAGCTCATTCCAGACGATGACCATCGCGATGCAGCGCGCCAGTCCCACCAGGATGACTCCGACCATGTATTCAGGATAACCGTGGAGAAAAACGACCGCCAGCACAAACATCAGCACGGGGCCGATAATCCAGTTCTGGATCAGGGAAACGGCCAGCAGTTTCTTATTATGAAAGACAAGTCCCATCTCCTCGTACCGCACCTTCGCCAGAGGCGGATACATCATGAGGATAAGCCCGATGGCAATGGGAATCGAAGTGGTGCCTACCTGCATGCTGGTGATGAGCCGGGTAATTACCGGAAAAAAATAGCCGATGGCAATTCCGGCGCCGATTGCCAGAAAAATCCACAGGGTCAAAAAACGGTTAATAAATGAAAGCTTTTTCTTTTCTTCCACATTAAATCTCCTGTCCTTTTTATTGATCCTTCATCTCTTTCAACGCCGCCGGAAGCGTTTCTACAAATGCCTTTATCTCGTCGCGGACTCTGCGGTAGTGGGTCAGCGCCTCCTCTCCGGTTTTCGCATCGGTGGCAAGTTTCGGAGGATCGTCAAACCCGACATGGAGAACTTTTGCTTTTCCAGGAAAATAGGGGCAGTTCTCGAATGCATGACCGCAGACAGTAATGACATAATCGAAGGGGATATGAAGCAAATCGTTCACATTCTTAGACTTATAACCGGATATGTCGACTCCCGCTTCCGCCATCACTTTCACAGCGTTAGGATTCAACCCCTGTGTTTCAATCCCGGCTGAATACACATCAATAGTATCTCCGCAGAGGAGATGTGTCCATCCTTCGGCCATCTGGCTGCGGCAGGAGTTGCCGGTACAGAGGAAGAGAATTTTCAGCTTTTTTTCCATGAAAAGCCTCATTTCCCCGGTTTATGGGCGAATACGGTGATACTTCTCACGATGCCATCACATTCACTCAAATCCGGCAACTCTGATCCGCAGCAGGCGTACTCGCCGCTGGATGCGATAAGATCAACGGTGAATGGGGTTTCCCTCAGAACGGTAATATTCTCAAATCCGGCCTTTTCCATCTGCTCCAGGTAATGATTCTTCTTTTCCGCACCGGATATACAGGCGGAATAGGCGGTTACCGATTCCTTTACCCATTGCGGAAGTTCACCGGCCAGCACAATGTCCGATACCATCAGCCTTCCGCCCGGACGCAGCACCCGGAATGCCTCACGAAACACCTTTGCCTTGTCCGGCGCCAGATTGATGACACAGTTGGAGATGATCACATCGACCGAGTTGTCATCGACTGGGAGGTTCTCAATCTCTCCCAGTCGGAACTCCACATTCGTTGAATTGCTTTTCAGGGCATTGGCGCGGGCTTTCACGATCATCTCCGGGGTCATGTCCACACCGATAACCCATCCGGTTTTACCGACCTTTTCCGCGGCGAGAAAACAATCCAAACCCGGCCCTGAGCCGAGATCGAGAACTATCTCCCCTTCCCGGAGTGACGCGAACGCTGTCGGATTCCCGCAGCCGAGACCCAGGTTGGCCTCCTCCGGAACCTTTTCCAGTTCCTTATCATCATAGCCTATTTTCCTTGTAATGGCCGGACCGCAGGAAGAAGGTCCGCACCCGCAGCCGCAGCCTTCTTTCTGGGCAATGGTACCGTAGGTTTTCTTCAATACTTTTTTCAGGTCTTCGTTATCCATGGTAGAAACCTTTCTTTGTTTGTCTGAACCTTTGATTTACATGATTATGGGATTAACTTGATTGATAAATATGACGACATATTTTATTGCGTTTCCTTTCATATTAGATGCCGAAACGGTTGCTAAAAGATGCGCTGCGCTTTCATCGTTCCCGCGAAGCGGCAACAAGTTCGGCATGACACGTGTCATCCTGAACTCGTTTCAGGATCTAAACACTCAAAACATGTGTAATTATTTATGTTATCGGGAAATCCTTTAATCCAACGAATCATGGTTCAGATTTATTTACGAACTTTTTATTCTGAATCCTGTCCTTTACTAAGGCATCGTTACTCCAAAAATATTCTGCATCGACAGGTATATCCCGACAACAATTAAGACCATCCCCGTAATTCTCCTTGCCCAGCGCTCGAAATGATTGAGCAAGTGGAAAGCCTTCCCCACCGATTTTGCGCTGAACGCCAGGAGCACGGCAAACAAAAGAACCGGGAGCCCCGTTCCGATACCGTAGAGAACGGGCATGGCGACCGGCGATCCCTGCTTGACTGCCAATGGTATCAGGCTCCCGAAAAAGAGAGCCGCCGACACGGGGCAGAAGGCAAGGGCAAACACGATACCCATGAAACCGGCGCTCCAGGCATCGGTTCTTTTTGCAAATCTTTCCCCGTTCACATTAACTCCCGTCCAAATAAGGTTCAGGGGAATGATTCCCAACATAAGAACGCCGGTCAGAAAAAGAAGAGGGCCGAGGATTTTTCCCATGTTTTGCTGGAGAAAGAAAGAAATAACCGGTATGGACAAAAGTCCTGTCACAGTAATAATACCGATTACAAGGTAGGTCAGCACCCTTCCGGCAGTATACGTCAAACCGGAAAAGAGAACGCTCCCGATGTTCCCAACCCTCTTCCCGATAAAAGAAATAGCGGCGATGTTGGTAGTCAGCGGGCAGGGGCTCAGGGAGGTAAGTACGCCCAGCCATAAAGCGGTAACGATGCCTGTCAGCGGGGATTCCATCAGCCCTTCACTGTAAATGATTTTACTTCATCGATAATATAAGCCATGAATGTTTTCTGATCACCCAAAAGCGCCCAGACTTTGTCCAGATTTTTCCAACTCACCTGTTTGCCGTCCCGGATTTTCACCAGCACCACCGATTTGGTATAGAGCTGAAAATCCTTGATAAAGTGAGCATTTCCCGATTCATCCACATTCACCATGCGCCAGACCATATCCATCTTTTTCAGTGCATCAGAGAAACACTTTTCAATCGCTTCTTTCGTGTACGCCTCGATTGCGCGGCAGTTTGGACACCGTTGGGTGGTCATGAAATAGTATACTACGACCACATTTGCTTTGGGGGAAAGGGGCATCGGGGATTCTTTCCGCGTAGATTCCTCAGTCTGAACGGCAGAAGACGGGGTTCCTTTTTCCGCGTTCTCCCCTTCTGCATTACTGTTCTTTCCCCTGCATCCCTGCATGAACAAGCCTGATCCAATCATGATAAGCGCCATAAACAGCAGGCTTGAAAAAAATTTGTTCCGCATGATGTGATGTCCTTATTTTGATATGAAAGTAGTTCTTTATGCTTAATACCATTATTTTTAAAGTAGTTAAGCTATAAAATTATGAAAGAATTCTTTTAATTTCCTCAACCGAGGGAACTATTCCCACCACTTTTATTTCATCATTAATTGCCAGCGCCGGAGTCATTATCACTCCGAAATTCAGAATATCATTAATATCATCCACTTTGACCAACTCATACTCGATTCCCAACTCATTTGCCGCAGCTTCCGCGTTTTCTGTGAGCTTTTTACATTTCGGGCAGCCCGTGCCGAGAATCTGAATTTTTTTCAAGGTTTGTTCCTTTCTCTTCTTCCCATATTGTCTGAACCATGATTCGCATGATTACAGGATTAACTTGATTTTTTTCATTGATCGCCGGGCCGGAATAGAGAAACGCTGTCGCAGGCCCGAGCCCGGCGCCCTGTTTGTAAATTCCCGCGAACAGAGGAAGCACGGTGCAGGAACAAACCGCAAGAACACTGCCTGAAATCGATGCCACTCCATAAGCGAGCACCCTGTTTGCTTTGGACTCCAGATATTTCATCACCGCAGCCTGACTGATGAAAACACTTATCGCCCCGGCAATGAAAAATGCAGGCACGAGGCACATGATAACATGCTCCCGGGCGTACCATTTGACTAAAGCGAGTGACTCTGTAATGGAATGGTCAAACCGTACATTCCCAACCGGCACATAACAAATACCGAGAAACACCGCCAGAATTATAAGGAGCGATTCCCACTCCGATTTTAGTTTCATGCGTATATTTTCCTTCAAGATTTCTTCAATGTAATCTTGTAATTATTTGGTATTTTTGCCAAACAGCAGGTATAAAATATTGTCAAACTTCTTTTCGTGTTTTCATAACCAGCTCGCAGCAGTCAAAGAAATTCATCACACAGGGTGTTTTCAGGCGGTAAAAAACCTGCAAGCCCCTCTTTTCATCCTGCACAATCCCAAGATTCTTGAGAATCGACAGGTGCTTGGAAACGGTGGACATGTCCGCGCCGATCATTGCGGTAAGCTCGCAGACACATTTCTCACCCCGGGAAAGCTCATCCACAATGAACAGCCGGGTTGGGTGCGCGAGCGCTTTGATAATCCTCGCGCGGGTTTCATAGCGGGCCTGGATTTTGGGGTCCATGCGTGTTCCTTTCACTTGGTTATTTGGCAATATAGCCAAATTAAAAAGCGCAAGTCAATCTCTTTTTTAGCTTCTGTGATAAAAAAATGGTTCATGTTATACGCAGAGATTCAAAGAAGTCCGATGGTATTTTTTATCCTATAGCCACTCCTCCTGTTTCTTCGGTTCTTATGCGGACACACTCATGAAGATCGAGAATGAATATTTTGCCGTCGCCAATAGTTCCTGTGCGCGCTCCACGGATTATGGCATCTATAGTGGGCTGGACGAAATTTTCGTTCACTGCGATCTCAAGCTTGATTTTCTTTAGGAGATTACCGATCTCCTTAGTGCCTCTATAAACCTCGGTCAAACCCTTCTGACGGCCACAGCCGAGCACGCTGGAAACTGTCATGAGGTGGACCTCCACCGCTTCCAGCTCACGTTTTACATTTTCCAGTTTATGTGGCTGAATAACTGCTATAATGTACTTCATTGTATAAACTCCTCCTGTCAAATCAATCTAGGATAGTGTAGGCCTGCTCTTTATGCTGGGTGAGATCGAGACCGATTATTTCATCATTCAGCGATACACGTAAGCCGACCAGCTTGTCTACAATCTTATAAATGATAAACGTCAGTACGACTGCATAGGTAATACAGGATACCGCACATAGCGTCTGAATGAAGAATAGCTTGGCATTGCCGAAAAAGAGACCGTTCGCCCCCGCCCCGTTGATGGCCACCTGGGCGAAAAGGCCAGTCGCCAGAATCCCTGTGAGACCGCCGATACCGTGAACACCGAAGACATCGAGAGAATCATCGTACCCGGCGGCAGGTTTGATCTTCATGACGAATAGGTAACAGAAAATGCCCGCCATCATGCCGATGATGATGGCGGACATCGGCGAAACAAACCCGCAGGCAGGGGTGATAGTGGCAAGTCCGGCCACCGCGCCGGTCATCGCTCCAAGCACAGTGGGAGTACTGTTCATTATCCAGTCGATGAGCACCCAGGTGAGCCCTGCAGCCACGGCAGCGGTGTTAGTGGTAACGAAGGCATTAGCGGCAAGTCCGTTTGCGGCAAGGGCGCTGCCTGCGTTGAATCCGAACCAGCCAAACCACAAAAGACCACCGCCGAGCACTGTCAGGGGCAGATTGTGCGGGGAGAGCGCCACACGTTCATAACCGTTCCGTTTCCCAATCAAAATGGCCATCACGAGAGCCGAGAAACCTGAGCTTATATGGACCACCGCGCCGCCGGCAAAATCGAGTCCGCCCAGGTTCCGCAGCCAGCCGTCAACACTCCATACCCAGTGAGCGATGGGGTCATAGACGAGAGTCGCCCAGAGCAAAACGAAGATCACCATGCCGGAGAATTTAATTCGTTCGGCGAAGGCGCCGATTATGAGAGCCGAGGTGATAATTGCAAACATCGCCTGGAAAATCATGAAGGCTAGTTGCGGTATGGTACCGGAATAGCCGGGGTTCGGATTTGTCCCGACCGAGCGGAGCCCCGCCCAGTCTAGCGTACCTATGAGTCCGCCACCGGCGTCCGGGCCAAATGCAAGAGAGTAACCGTAGAGCTCCCACTGGAGCCCGATGACGCACATGATGATAAAGCACTGCATAAGGGTGGAAAGAATATTCTTTCGCCGTACCATTCCTCCATAGAAGAATGCCAGACCGGGAGTCATCAGGAGCACCATGGCCGCCGCGATAAGGACGAATGCAGTATCACCAGAGTTTATCATAAGAGTTCCACAATCCTTTCTGTTCAAATCCCTTGCTGTTTCAAATTGATAAGCATTATCTGCTTCAGGGGATGCAATTATTATGCCGAATGAGCGCCCGCGGTCAACATATGGACATAACTAATTGATTGTGATGATATTATCAATATGGGGAATGATATGGAAGACTAAAAAACACATGAAAATAGAACTCTATTCGGTAATTTTCTGAACAGGTCCGGTTACTGTGCACAGTAATCTAATATCATCATAAATCTTGATTTAACTGAGGGTGGCGCGATGGATGATAAAGAGAAGTCGAGACCGGTTGATAGGGGGACAGTAAAATATGTTAAAGGGGTCCATTTGCGTTCCTTTCACTTGGCTGTTTGGCATAATAGCCAAGTGAAAGGGCACGTGTCAATAGCTATTTAAGGGGGTAATTCAGTATCCCCGCTTGTCCGCAATCGCACGCACATCCTTGTTGAAGGCGTTCCCGCCGATAAGATGGCCGCCCATGTTCAACACGGGAGTCATGTCCGCCTCGATCATGTGGGCGATGAACTGGGCGTTCAGCATCCAGAGAGTGAGCGCATAGAGCACCCCCGTAGTCGGGCAGATTTTCTTGTCGAAGCCGGGCACAGTGAGCACACCATCGCGCTCCGGGGAAAAAGTATCGATATGGTGGTCGGCGTACTTCGGCAGGTCGTCGCCAGCGCTCCCCTCGGTTTTGCCGGGGCCGATGTAGATTATTTTCATCCCGGCGCTTTTGAACGCATGGGCCGCCTCGATGTTCTCTTTAGTGTCCGACAGCTCGCTCCCGATAATCACAAAATCCCCGGATTTGACTTTTCCACTGAGGTCACGCGGGACGATATTTCGGGTCATGGCGAGTCCGGAGGCGCGATATGTGTTTTCATCCGCCATTTCACAGCCGAACGAAAAACAAAAGTATTTTGCGCCCTGGGCGGCATATCCGGCCATAGCTTTCGCCACAGCATCGATACTATCGAAAGAGTTGCGGATTTTCAGACCGCGCTGTTTGACGATACGGAGATACTCGGCTGATTTGTCGCCTTTCCCCATGGGGCCCTTCCCTTTGTCACGCATGGCGATCTCGGCCGAGAGCATCCAGTAGAAATTGCCCACTCCCTGCACTGAGAGCGGGCAGCCCCGTACCGCAGGGATCTCCGGATAATTCAATACTCCGTTACAGAATGGCACTCCCGCAGTCAGCACGAGGTCGGAGCAGTCTTCGGTCAATAGGTTGTCGGTCGCTCCCAGGGTGGTGAGAACCCCTTTCGGGGTGGTCTTGTTCGGAAGATAAGGCACCCGCGCTCCCAGGGTGAAAGCGCCGCGGTCATGGGCTTTTTTCACTCGCAGCTTGGGGCCGTCGAAGAACAGGAAATCGCCCTTCCCTATCGGATCATACTCTTCATCCTTTGTGCTGTAGGTTCCGGTGGGAAGATAATCGGGGTTCCCGGGACGGCCGATGCGCAGCTCCTTGACCAGCATGTGGCCGAAATGGGCATGGCTGTAGAGCTTTCCGCCGTTCTTGAGAGATTCAGCCGCCTTGTCAGCCGCCTGGATGATGATAGGTAGTTCGGTTGCCGCCTCACGGTTCCAGATCTCCACCGCCCGCTCATAGTATTGAACTCCGTAGGGTTTAACCGTCTCTCGTTTTACTTCGGCTGCTTCCGCAGTATTCATGCTGAGACCGGATATACCCGCAGCCAGACCGGTCAATCTGGTCGCAGCAAATTCTCTTCGTTTCATGGTTACTCCTAAAAAAATACAAAGATAAATGATCGTCTGAACCACTGATTTATGTGATGCCTATGATAAAAGATGATGTAAGAGTGTCTGAACCATGATTCTCAGGAATGATTAGCCTGATTTTTTTCCATTATTATAAGCTATATATTACAATATTAATGTATGGAATTTTAATCTATCATGCAAATCCTCTAATCCGATAAATCATGGTTCAGACTTATTTATTTTATCGCTTTATGCACCCGCTTGACCAGGTCTTCCAATTCCTTCCGGGTGGGAGCTTCAGCGATGATCCGGATCACCGGCTCGGTGTTGGAGGCCCGTACATGAATCCAGGATTTCCGGCGAATGATCTTCACGCCATCGCTCTCATCCAGGGTTTCTCCGGTAAATGCCGTTTCAAGAGAAGCCTTCCAGGAGGATATACCGGAGATATCTATTTTCTCTTTCAGAACAAGGTACTTCGGGAAACGTGCGGCAAAGGCGCTGATCTTTTCACCTTTCTCAGCCATGCACGAAAGCAGGAGCGCCATCCCCAGCACCGCGTCACGACCGGAATGAAGCGCCGGAAAAATCACACCGCCGTTGCCCTCTCCTCCTATTTCGGCGCCGACTTCACGCATTTTTTTCACTACATTGATCTCTCCCACCGGAGCGCGGTAAACAACTGCGCCATGACGTTCGGCGGCATCGTCGATCATCCGGGAGGTGGAAAGATTGCATGCGGCCTTTTTCGCCGAGCGCCCGAACAGGTAATCCGCCGCGATGGCCAGAGTATATTCTTCTCCGGGGGCTTTTCCCGTCTCATCCACGATGGATAAACGATCCACATCCGGATCGACCGCGAACCCTATGTCCGCCTTCTTTTCCTTTACAAGGGTACAGAGGGCGCCGATATTTCCCGAAACCGGTTCCGCGCCGTGGGGGAAAATGCCTGTAGGCTCGGCATGTATCGCAAAAACTGTGCAGCCGAGACGTTCTAGAAGACGGGTACAGATCGAGCCTCCCACCCCGTTGACCGCATCGAGACATACAGTAAACCGCCGTGAAGCGGTTATGTCCCGGTTGATGATGTCAAGCGCCAGAATGGATGCAATATGATGTTCATCAGCGCCGTCCCAGGGGGTTATCGAACCGATGAGTGGCATTTTCGATATATCGCCTGTCGAGGAATAGACACTCATCAATCGGGCGCCTTCTTCGGAGTCAAGGAAGACGCCGTCCTGTCCGAGAAACTTGAGGCCGTTCCACTCGCGCGGATTGTGGCTGGCGGTTATGATCACGCCGCCGCTAGCATGTTTGTAAGTGACCGCCATCTCAGTGGTCGGCGTGGAAGCCAGGCCGAGATCGATTACATCCGATCCCGACTTGCGCAGGCCGGAGATGACCGCTCGGGCCAGTGCACTTCCGCTTACCCGGGAGTCTCTTCCCACCACAACGATTCCCTTGTAAAGAGTTCCGAATGCATGGGAAAACCGTTCCACGACTATCTCATCCAAACCTTTGCCATATATGCCCCGAACGCCGGAAACGCCGATCATTAACGATTGCATAGAAACTCCTTATTGCTTGTCGACAAACCTCACATACCCGAACTGCTCGGGTACATGGTAGGAATTGAGATCCAGAGGCGCCCACCCGGACAGCTCTACATCGTTGTCTCCTGATCGCGAGCGCTCGTAACGGTTGAGGTTGATTCGCCACATATCACCCGGTTTCGGAGGCAGGTTTGCTTTCCCGCCGATTTTACAGAAGCCTTTCCAGGGCAGGGCCAGCTCATACACGGTTCCCTGATCCACATCGCTCTTGTCGTTCACCGTTCCGTAATTCATGACCCCATGCTGCATTCTTGTTAAACTCCAAGAGAAAAGATTGGTCCAGTCCACCGGTTTTCCGTCACGGTACTTAAATGTCTTCTGGGGAATCCAGATGTCGTTCATAGTGTTGAGACAGTTGAAATGCAGCTCGGCATAATCGTAACCGTCGCCGTCCGGGTCGATGAATATCTCGACCGTTTCCTCCTCACAGAGGCATGCCTTGTCTCCAACGGTCATCGTGCTCCGGATATCGGGATCTTCCACGGCAACCAGAATGTATAAGTTGTCCTCATCCCAGAGCATTTTTGCTGTGGTACGGTGTTTGACCGTTAGATCCCCTTTCTTCTGGAACCGTGTGAATTCCCCAACTTCAGGAGCGAGCTGCCAGGCGATCTCATCCGCCACCCCGTTAATTACAATCGATCCGGTTTTCAGATGACAGTCATACCGCCTCACCCATGTGGAATCGGTTTGCGCCAGCGCGGTGGAGGTAAAAAGAGTGATGAATCCGATCAGAATGAAAGCTGTCCGTTGCATACCGTCTCCCCATGTTATTGTGCGATGATTGCACATTAGATCCTGAAACGAGTTCAGGATGACACGTGTCATGCCGATCTTGTTTCGGCATCCATACCCGGATTTTTTACTATAAAGCTGATGTTTCACTTTCTGAGAATATAATTTAACAACGCTTCCCAAACACTAGTTTTATTGATTGAATCCCATGATTTCTGTAAAATTGACTTGAAAAAGAAATCAATCATACGTACTATTTTCACATTGAGAAAGATATGTTTTGAAGACTTGTGATCATGAGGAGGTTTAGCGTATGAGTGCATGTATCCGTCTAGTGCTGTCCGGAATTTTTCTTTTCGCCCTTTTTTCGTTTGCTCTGAGTGCGCAACTGGTGAACCGCGCCCCGGACGTATACCCGGGAACACTTCCCGAGATGCGTACGCCCGCCTGGTGGATTGCCCGTATGTCACATCCCGACGAAGTGCTTATGACTTCCGACAGAATCAAATACATGAACGAATCTTTTATGGCATTCATGAAACACCCCAACCCTTTCAGCGATATTCCCGATGAACAAAAACCTTCGCTCATCACATGGTGGCCCGGAAGCCTGATTTCTGCGCCTGACATTGACAGCATGGCGCCTGAAATTCTTTCCGACAGCGTAAAATCCTGGATTTCTGCGGAAGCGGGATACCTGCGCAGCGGGAGATTCGGAAATGTTACTGGTGTACCATATTCAAGGCGCGATATTGAACGGTTAGAGAGAGAGATGGCTTTCGAACGGATTTCCCGTACAATAACTGTCCAGCACGGTATCGCAGTCCGTTATACCCAACTCAGAGTCATTCCCTCGTTGTTTATGTATGAACAGGGGATCAGCGACAGCGCTCTTTCAGTTTCCGGAAAAATCATCAACATCACCGTTCACTGGGATATATGGAATAACGGATTCCTTAAAATCGGGAATCACGCTTTTGTTCTCCATACTTCGCGGTCGGGAGAATTTCTCTTTGTTTTGAGCGATACGAGGTACGGCTGGGTGCGGGCTGAAGATATCGCATTCGGTGATAAAGAAGAAATTGCTGAATATAGCGACGCACCTGATTTTGTGGTGTGCACTGGCAATCGCGTCCAGTTCTACACCGATTCCAACTGCCGCCTGGTCTCAGGGTGGTTCGGCATGGGAGACCGCCTTCCGCTCGCGTCAAAATCGAACTCCCGCCTGATACGAATACCGATGCGCACCGGCCTGGGCGGGTTATCCACCGGCGCCGCCTGGCTTGAAAAAAATGCGGATGTACATTTGGGATGGCTCCCTTATACACGTCGAAATGTAGTTCTCATCGCGTTCAAACTCCTCGATGCCCCTTATGACTGGAGCGGCGCATGGTTCGGCCGCGACCATATCACAACTTATCGCGATATTTTCGCGGTATTCGGATTCACCCTGCCCCGGCATGATGGATTATTCGCTTTTTACGGCGGTAACAAAATACCTGTCATGAAACCCGAAATCGGGAAAGACCGGCAGTACCTGATGATCCTCGAACACGAACCCTTTGTCACCATCATGAGCTGCGGAGGCCATGCAAAACTGCTTTTAGGAGGATATAACGGGGTCCCGATTATTTTCGACCACTACGGCCACGGATACACAAATGAGAAAGGAGAGTATGTTGAATTATGCAGGTGTTTTATCGGCGACATGAAGATTCCGGCGTATTTTTTGAACCGCCCGGTTGCTTTTCTGGAGCTGAAATAGAAAAGAATCCATCTGGATAGAAGGCAGGTCAGCATACCGGTTAATTATATCCCAGCAGGAATTTCACAAAGGTAGTGGAAGTCTTGTAGTTTTCAAAAGCGCGCAATGATTCATCGAATTGTTTCTCGTCAAAGCGAATTCCCGCCGAAGCCCAGATGTTGTATCCAAAATAGACTGTGCGATTCTGAAGCTGAAGAGTATAGGTTTTCTGCTTGTAGTTGTTCTCGCTCTGAATAT
>JAUYCD010000045.1 GCA_030692375.1 Candidatus Latescibacter sp.
TCTAAGCGAAAGTTGGGTATCTTCTCTCATGGCAGGCTCAACTCATTTGTATTGTGTTTGTTCGTCGTTATTTGTCTAACTACAATATAATACAATATATTAGTTGATGCACTGCCTTTTTTTATGAATAATCCGGGCTAACACCACGTCGTATTCCTGTACCTGATTGTTTGGCTGGAAAAAAGGGGAAAGGAATGGTCTTTAACCGTTGGGATGGTAAACCGAAGTTTTTGGAAAGACACATCAAGAAGTTGGGAACAAGAAAGTGGAGCTGGCACAACCTCCGCCATCGGAGAGCGTCCATCTGGGCGAAAGAGGGAAGAACGCTGTTGGAGATTATGCAGTTGCTTGGACACACCAATTTATCCACAACACAGAAATATCTTCAAATACTTGGTTACATCAAACTGTAATGACTGATTTTCGCTAAAGAATGGCTAAAGAATGGGGGTAATATGCAGAAAAAAGGGCAATTTATTGCAAAATATAGATGTTCTTGATGTTCATTTTAATCAATAAGTTATGGGATTTATTGTGTTTACGCGATAAACCCCAACTATTACTTGTAATGAGAGGGTCGCCCGTTCGATTCGGGCCATCGGCTCCAGTAAAAATCGAGAGTTTCAAGTAATTAGTGACAAGAGATGGTCTTGATTTTCATTGACGCAATAAGATGCAAAGAGAGCCAAAGTAACATCGACCATCTGGACCGATTTTGACACAATGATTGTTCTTCGCCGGAATCGACCGAACCAGCATAGCAAATAGTGATATTGTACTTTTTTAGTCGATTCAAGAGCCGTTCGAGGGTTTCTGCGTCTCTGTCACCGAGTTCCCAATCCAGCAGTCGACCGGAAACGCGATCCACCGCTGTCCACACCCAGAGCTCGCACTTTTTTTTTTGCAGATAATGCCATAACTCATCCAACTCCAGGATAACCGCTTTTCCTTCGGGCTGAGGTTTTTCGGCATATTCTGCGGCAAAATCACGTACCCAGTTCAGGATGGCTTGTGCCGAGACTCCGCACAGGTATCCAATATGGTTGAACGACACGCCGCTCACAGCATGACCGCGAGTATTTTGGTTTTCAATGGTTTACCGCGTGGCTGCGGGTAAATTGAAAGCCGCAGTCACGACACAAATGCTTGTGAACTTCTTTGACGGAATCATTCTTGACTACATGGGAACTCTTGCATTTCGGACATTCCATCATACCTCCGGAATTTATGTGGCTTTCCCGGAAATATCATCGTTTCTCATCTGTCACTAATTAATTGAAACTCTCGAAGAAGCATCATGAAATTGTTATTTTATCCTTTTAAACGGACATTTTCGTCATCATAATTGAAAGCTAAAGTACGCTCATCCATTGCAAAGCGCCTCACGTTTTCAGCCTTGACCCCAGCATCTCTCAATGCGTGAAATTTCTCAGAGATAGTCACTCCACTAATGCTATAGACAGTGCGATGGTGCCTGATTCAATGGTACGATTCCTTTTATTAGCTGGAAATAAATCATATATATTACCTTATTATTCGCGTTGAATACCGATCTTAGGATTTACCTTTCATACAAAAAACCAGCAGTTCCACTGTCCACCGAAGGAGGTAATCTTTGTCGTCAAACCAAAAAACAACCCGCCGCACCATGCTTAAGACCGGGCTTGCCGCTGCCGCTTCCACAGCCTTGGTTGTTCCGGAATCCGAGGCGGCCCTGCCGAAGGATATCAAACCCAAGGCGCCGGGCGAAACCAGAGTGGTATTCCTCGGCGGCGACAACCTGCACAATTTTTTGGCGCAGGAACCGGCGCTGCGGAATATCTGCACACGGGCGGGATGGAAATTTCTCTCCGCCCATGACGCCCGGTATATTACCCCCGAACTGCTCCGCGACACCGACCTGCTCATGATCCAGCGCTGGAACGGACCGCAGCCCGGCTGGGTTCCGGGACCGATCGCCGAAGAGGCAGGAACCCCCGACGGCTACATGAGCGACGAGCTGGAGGAGGCTATCGTGGACAATGTCCGGAGCCGTGGGATGGGATTCATGAGCCTTCATTGTACCGTCTGGGCCATGGCCAGAAAGAAGTTCACCGAGCTTCTGGGAGTAAAAGCCACCATTCACGGGCCTCTGCAACCAATTCATATTCACAATCTGAATCAGAATCACCCCATAACCCAGGGAATGAAGGAATTCGACCTGGCGCTGGATGAAAATTTCGGCGCGGAGCTGATCGACAAAAACGCCATACCACTCTATGAAACTACCGGATTTTTGGACAAGCGCCACGATATCGGGGGCTGGTGCATCGAGCAGGGAAAAGGCAGGGTGGTCGGTCTTCTGGCCGGGCATACCTATTTCGCCTACCAGGACCCGAACTACCTGCCGCTCTATTCTCGCGGCGCACACTGGGCGCTCAGAAAGGAAATTCCGCAATCAAGGGGATAAGAACAAAAGAACAGATGTAATTTGACAGGATCCAAGATTTTACATGATTAAATTTTTCTTTTTCTTCTCATCTTGTCAATCCTGTTAATCCTGTCTAATTCTCTTTTATCTTTTTTTTGACATGATTTACATGATTTACAAGATTATTCTTTTTCGCATTATTCTCATCTTGTCAATCCTGTCTAATTTTCTTTATCTTTTTCTTTGACATGATTTACATGATTTACATGATTATTTTTTACGCATTATTCTCATCCTGTCAATCCTGTCAATTTTTCTTATATGTTTTGGCATCCAAATCGTGTAAAGGGGGAGCAATGAATAAAATCGAAGTCATAGAAAACATCCGGCTGGTATCCATTCCCGCGGGCAGCTTTCAGATGGGTCATGTGTACAAGCCCGATCCTTCGCTTCCGGATCGGGTGAACGCTTATTATCCGGACGAACAGCCAGTGCACAAGGTCGCGGTGAAGGCATTCCAGCTCGGGGAAACCCCGGTCACCCAGGGACTGTACCAAAAGGTTGCGGGAGTCAATTTTTCCACTTTCACCGGCGACGACCTGCCGGTGACTAATTTGGGTCCGCTGGAGATTATTCTATTCTGTAATAAATTGAGTAAAACCGCCGGTCTCCCGCTGTGTTACGACGAAAAAACGCGGAAGTGCGATTTCACCAAAAACGGTTTCCGTATGCCGACAGAAAGGGAATGGGAGTACTCCTGCCGCGCCGGGACCGCCACGCACTTCTATACCGGGAATACCGAAAAAGACCTGGAAAAAGCCGGATGGTATCTTGGCAACAGCGGCGGTATTACGCACCCGGTGGCCAAAAAGCAGCCGAACGCATGGGGGCTTTACGACATGCACGGCAATGTGTTCGAATTCTGCGACGACGACTGGAATCCGGCTATGGCCTACAACCGGTACCTGCCCGAAGGCGCCCATCCGACATTCAACTATTACCACAACCTGAATGTTGCTCGCGGGGGAAGCTGGTTCAGCGAACCCTCGGTCTGCCGCTCCGCTGCGCGTTCCTGCTTCTGCAGTTGGCCCAACATCAATCAGAGCTATTACATGGGATTCAGGGTTGCGAGAAGTGGGTCAGCGGCAAAGTGACAAAGTTAAAAGAAAAGGCACAAAGGCACATTTGTCTTCTTTCTTTCGCCTACATTTCGGGAACTATTCCCTAAGATGTTCGTATTATTAATGGATACATGAAGGAACTTCTTTGCCGGGCAGACGGCTGCAAGGAAAAACATACATAATAAAAACTTTACCTTTTGCAGAATTTTTATGTATATTCTAAAAGTTTTTACCATGAATTTCAGGTAGATCGATATAATGTATAAAATGTTCATCCAAACCCGATAGAAAGCAGGTGAATGCAGGTGTTGACACGCAGAAGTTTTATAAAAATGACCGCTGCGGCAGGCGGTATGGCGATGGTGAATCCCGTAACCGTCCTGGCAAAGAGACAGCAGCCGGTCGGGTTTTTCAGCGCGCACCCTTTTATCGAGGAGCATCCCGAAGCTGTCTTCATCATAAAGACCACCGTGGATAAGAAAACCAACGGGGATGCCATCAAGCAGGCCGGTCTCGATTTCTCCAAGTCGGTGATTGTTCCCGCAAAGAAGGGTATTCCTTTGAGCTGGATGGTTCCCATCAAGCCGAACCTCACCAACAGTTTCACCTCGAAAAAGCACTATCCCAAACAGGCCACTCAGTTCCCTCTCGAATACGGCATGGGGATTGTGACCGATCCCTACTTTGTCGAGGGCGTTATCGAAGGGATGAAAGGCCTCGGCATGTCCGGCAAGCAGTTTTATGTCCGTGAAGTGACCACTCCCTGGGATTTCGGGCCTCGGGGATATGTGGATATGTGCTGGCGTCAGGACGCCGACATCCGTTCCCTCTACGATGATTACAAGGATCTGGACAGCAACGACCTCAACTGGGTCGAGTTCAAGAACTCGGAGATATTCAAAAAGGCCCCCTATCTCTGGCCGGTCAACGCGAAAAACACCTGGCTCTTGAACATCTCCAAGTTCAAGGCTCACGGCATGAGTCTCACCCTGTGTTGCAAGAATCTTCAGGGAACCATGTCCACTCCGTTCCAGCACTATTGCAGCGCGGAACGTTCTGTCAAGGAAATTAACGGATTTACCATAAAGGATGTCCTGAAGCGGGCGAAGGAAAATTACGACCGTCATGCGGCTGCTGGCATACCGCGCTGGAAGACAAATACCGGCCTCAACGGTTATACCATGGACATCTGGTGCAGCCGTACCCTGGACAATGTCTCCCATACTCCCGCCGGTCTTCATATCATCGAAGGCGTATACGGCCGCGATGGCGACGGGTTCCTGGCCGGGCCGAACAAGGGACCGTACAGCGACCAGGAAGCCTGGGACTACATGACCAATTACGTCATCTTCGGCAAAGACCCATTCCGGGTGGACATTGTCGGGCTCTGGCTCGGCGGCCACGAGGCGGGGAATGTGGGACTCTACCACATCGCCATGGAACGTAAGCTCTCGAACGTACTCGATCCGCGGAAAGTGCCGGTGTACCTCTGGGAGAACGGCACTGCCACTCTCAAAAAGCTCGAGGATTTCGAACGCAAGCCGCTCAAGACCTATTATATGCAGCTTGAGAATGAACCGAAATATCATCTCCTCGATCAGCCGTTCGATTATTCAAAGATCGCCGAGGGTCCCCATGTGCTCCCCAGGACGGCTAATGCCCGGGTTCTCAATGAAAGCATACCGAATCCCGCCAACAACTCCGTTTCGTTGGAGTACGGGCTGCCCAGGGCAGGCAATACCCGCCTGGAAATAGCAGACAGCAGGGGCCGGACAGTGGATCTCCTGGTTGATGGGCCTCGGGAGAAGGGATACCACATGGCGGTCTGGAATATCGGAAAACACAGCCCAGGAGAGTACGCGTTCAAATTCCGCTCCGGAGATGTTACCAGAGTGGAGAAGATAGCTATTTTGAAGTAAATAATACTGTCTGAACCATGATTCTCATGATTGCGTGATTGACTTGATTAATCTTGAGATTGATTCATCATGGTCATTCGTTAATCCCTGAAAATCATGGTTCAGACTTTTTTATTTTTTTAGGTTTGAATCCCCTCTGCCTGTCGGCATCTCCCCTTATTAAGGGGAGAATTCTGCGTAAGACGGTTTTTCTCCTTTTTTTAACCCCCTTAACAAGGGGGTCGCCGTGAAACGGCGGGGGGATTTTATCCTTGAGTTTAGGAACAGATCAGGTTAGACCCTGAAACAAGTTCAGGGTGTCAGTGACTCACGTGTCATGCCGAACTTGTTTCGGCATCTATATTTTTCACACTCTCTCACAGGATCTGTCTCATTCCTATGACCGTAAAGAAAATCGTCATCATCTTTGCCGCAGCGGCAATCTTCTTTCCAGCGATGATCCGGGCGGCTGTCCCGGAATACACGGTGAAAAGAGCCACGGGAAAAATCGTCATCGACGGCCTCATCGAAGAAGAAGACTGGAAAGCCGCCCTCTCTTTCGGAGATTTTAAATTCCCCTGGTATACGAGCGGCGAAAAGGAGCAGACTGAGGCAAAGATGCTCTGGGACAACGAGTTTCTCTATCTTTATTACAAATGCCGTGATAAGAATGTCTCTGTCAGCAAATACAACTTGAATGATGGAGTCAGCGTCGATGACGCAGTAGAGATATTCTGGAATCCCAATCCGGGAGCGCAGACCCGGTATTATCAGTTTGAAATCAACTGCATCGGCAATCTTTTAAGCGTTTTGAACACCGGTACCTCCCCACGGCCGACCATCATGGTTCCCAAGCGGGGACATGTCATCTACGGCACGGTCAATAACGAGAGCGACCTGGATTCCCTCTGGACTATGGAGATCGCCATCCGGTTTTCCGATTATCCGGAAATTGTCCGAAGTGAAATTCCTTTGCCCGGCGACATGTGGCGGATCGGGCTGAATCGCTGCGGCGGAAAGGTGAACGCCCAGTACAGCCAATGGAGTCCCTCAAATACTCCGACGCCTCAGTTTCACAGTCCGAACGATTACGGCAAGTTATATTTTTCCAGCGAGCCGGTACGGACAGTGACAACGGTAAACGGGACGGTCTCCGCACTCCCTAAAGCTATTGATATCCGCGGCAATTATCCGAACCCGTTCAATCCCTCGACCGTTATCGAGTTTTCACTTTCCACTCCGGGTTCGGTTGCCTTGGACATTTTCAGCGTCTCGAACCAGAAAGTCCGCACCCTAGTGAGCGGCATGCTCTCCACCGGCGCCCATTCGATCGTATGGGACGGGAAAGATGGCAACGGAGCGCCTGTTTCATCGGGAGTATTCATCTCACGGCTGAAAATGGGGAATACTGCGGTGTATCACAAGATGTTGATGATTAAATAGTTATTTTTTTTATCAAGTCTTTTGTTTTGACAGGACAAGATTTTACATGATTTTTTAAATTTTCCCTTAATCTTGTTAATCATGTTAATCCTGTCAAAGTTTTTCTCTTTCCTTCTTTTGAATCATTCGCTGGTTTTTGGGGCTGGAACCGGAACAGTGAGAAAAACCATGATTACCCGCAGAAGATTCATAAAGACTCTTGCAGCGGCAGGAACTACCGCGCTTGCAAATCCCATATATGCCCTGAACTCCCGAACTCAGGCCTCGACCGGATATTTCGGAGTGCACCAGTTTATCGAGAGCCATCCCGAGGCGGTGTTCATCATGCGGACCACTGTAGGAGAGAAGATGAACGCCGACGCCAAGAAAAGCGCCGGCCTGGTTTTTGGAAGAAGCGTGTTTGTTCCAAAAGATAATACCGGCGTCCCAATAAACATTTCTATACCGGTAAAACCGAATCTGAAAACCGCCGATCCGAAAGTATACCCCATTGCGGATATTATCGGGCATGTGGCCGATCCTTTCTTTGTGGAAGGTATGTTTGAGGGCATGAAAGAGCTGGGCATCTCCGGCAGCCAGTTCCATATCCGTGAGGTCAACCGTCCGGAAGCCTGGGGCCCTTATTTTTATGTGGACATGGCGAAGCGGGTCGGCGCAGACCTGCGCCTCGATCTTGCGCCGACAGTGAATAATCTTGTCTCCGGGCGGGATTACAACTGGAAGGATATTCCGAACGGCACATTCTGGAAACGCATTCCGTACCTGGAACCTGTCAATACTCCCAACACCTGGATGCTCAATATTTCCAAGTTCAAGGCGCACACCATGGGGCTTACCCTCTGCTGCAAATGCCTGCAAGGGACCGCTGCTCATAACTACCAGCAGTTCTGCGCCGCCTGGAATTCCACCATGAGTATCACCCAGAGCGACCGTCAGCCGGACGCCTACACGGTCATCAAGGCCAACTATGACCGCCACGTGGCCATGGGAATTCCCCGCTGGGACCGTCCCGGACAGAATAACATCAGCGGCCTGGGACAGGAAACCTGGGTGACACGGACTCTCGACAGCCTTTCTGTCACTCTTCCTTCGATCGGGCTGCACGTTATCGAGGGAATATACGGCCGTGACGGCCAGGGCGACGGTGTCAACGGGCCGAATCCGCAGGATCAGGTGCATCAGATCAGCGAATCCGGGGTCACCGCCACCGGTAAAGCCTGGGATTACATGAGTAATATCATTATTTTCGGGAAGGACCCCTTCCGTGTGGATAATATCGGATACTATCTGGGCGGGCACGAGCCGGGAAATTTCGGACTCTTTCACATCGCCATCGAACGCAAGATGTCTACCGCCCTTGACCCACGGGAAATTCCGGTGTACATCTGGGATAACGGCGCCGCGACGCTGACTCCGCTGGAAAAGATTCCCCGTACGCCGCTCCTGTCGTATTACCTCACTCGAAATTATAACGGGCAGACAGAGAAAATCTTTCACCTGGTCAATGAACCGGTCGACTACAGCAAGTTCGAGAAGTCTGTCGGAGTGGAGGAATCCTACCCCGAAACTCCCAAGTCGTTTGTACTCCGTCAGAACCATCCCAATCCGTTCAATCCATTTACCGCCATCGAGTATGATCTGCCGCGGAGCGGGTATGCCCGGCTCGAGGTATACAATTCCAACGGCCAGCTTATGGATGTGCTTGTGGACGGGTATCAGGCGCGGGGAGCGCACATGGCGGTCTGGAACAGCCAAAACCGGGCTTCGGGTACCTATTTCTACCGGTTCCGGTTCGGGGATTTCACAGAGACAAAGAAGATGACCCTTTTGAGATAGATTGGGATATGGAGTTATTTTTTTAGCACTTTTTTTTACAGGATTTACATGATTTACAGGATTCTTTTTTTCCCCTTTATCCCGTTAAAATCTTGTTAATCTTGTTAATCCTGTCAAATTTTTTTATTGTTTTGTATCATACGCCGTTTTACCTGTCGGCGGTAACCAAATCAGCAATGGAGAAGAATTATGATTACCCGAAGAAGATTCATGCAGACCCTTGCCGCGGCGGGAACTACCGCTCTTGCCGCTCCCATACATGCTCTTTCCTCGCGAACGCAGGTCTCGACCGGCTATTTCGGCCTCCACCCGTTCATCGAGAAACACCCGGAAGCAGTGTTCATCATGAAGACCAATGTGGCGACAAAGATGGACGCCGTGGCGAACAAAGCGGTCGGCCTCGCCTTTGGCCGGAGCGTGTTCGTCCCCATGGATTCCAGCGGCATCCCGCTCAATATCTCCATCCCGGTGAAACCCAACCTCAAGACCGGAGACCCAACCAAGTTCAAGCTTGATACCATTTTCAGCCATGTAACAGATCCCTGGTTCGTGGAGGGCGTGTTCGAGGGCATGAAGGAACTGGGCATCGCGGGGAGCCAGTTCCACATGCGCGAGGTGAACCGCCCGAGCGCGTTCGCTCCCCACGGTTATGTGGATATGGCGAAACGGGTTGGCGCAGACCTCCGGCTCGACCTAGAACCGGCTGTATCCAGTCTCATGGAAGGGCGGGATTTCAACTGGATTACCATCCCGAATGGAGTCCATTACAAGCGCATTCCCTACCTGGAGCCCTTCAATACTCCGAACACGTGGCAGATGAACATCTCCAAGTTCAAGGCCCACGGCATGGGGCTCACCCTCTGCTGCAAGAATCTCCAGGGGACGGTCGCCCACAACTACCAGGCGTTCTGCGCGGATTGGAACGCTGCCATGAGCATCACCCAGAGCGACCGGGTGACCGGCGCCTACGATGCCATCAAGAAGAATTTCGAGCGTCACCTCGCGGGAGGTGTGCCGCGCTGGGACAAGCCGAGCGGCAACAGTTTCAACGGTGGTCTCGGCATGGAGACCTGGGTGACCCGCACGCTCGATAACCTCTCTGTAAACAAGTGCGGCATCCACATCATCGAGGGCATCTACGGCCGCGACGGCCAGGGGAATTCGGATTACGGCCCGAACCCGCAGGACCAGAACCACAATTTCGACAGCGTCGGGGTGAGCACCACCGGCAAGGCATGGGACTGGATGAGCAATGTCATCATCTTCGGAAAGGACGTTTTCCGGACGGACATCATCGGGAAATGGATCGGCGGGCACGAGGCGGGGAACTTCGGCCTCTTCCACTGCGCTATTGACCGCGGGATGTCCAACGCCCTCGACCCCCGCAGGATCCCCGTGTATCTCTGGGACAACGGCACGGCAACGCTTACCCCGATTGAGCAAATCAAGCAGACGCCCCTTCTCACCTATTACCTCTCCCGGAACTACAACGGTCAGACCGAGAAGATTTACCACTTAACCAACGAACCCGTGGACTACGTCAAGTTTCAGGGACCGGTGGGAGTGAACGATACTGACGCGGTTCCTCGCTCTTTCATGCTTCACCAGAACCATCCCAACCCGTTCAACCCCTATACGGCGATCGAGTACGACCTGCCGAAGAACGGGTATGCCCGGCTCGAGGTGTACAATTCCAGCGGGCAGCTTGTGGATGTGCTTGTGGATGGTTACCAGGCGCGGGGAGCGCACATGGCGGTCTGGAACAGCTATAACCGGGCCTCGGGAACCTATTTCTACCGGTTCCGGTTCGGGGATTTCACCGAGACGAAGAAGATGACTCTTCTCAGATAGCTCGGAAACGTTCCTTATTTTTAGCGCTATTTTTGACAGGATTTACAAGATGATCCGGCAAAAAGTGTTACAAAGACTTCAGTTCTGTCGAAACCTCACCCGGCCTTTGGCCACCCTCTCCTAATTAGGAGAGGGTAAAAACAAGGTGTACAATGAGTTACCCCCTCTCCTGACTAGGAGAGGGGGACAGGGGGTGAGGTTTAAAAAGCAGAGAATGAGCAAAATTTCCTTTTTTGCCGGATCATCTTACAAGATTTACAGGACTATTTCTTATTTTCCCAATCTTGTTAATCTTGTGAATCCTGTCAAATTTTCCGTCTTTATTTTTTAAATCATGCAACGGTTTCAGAGATCGGTCTGAATCTGAACAGCAGTGGAGAAAAATCATGTTTACCCGTAGAAGATTCATGCAGACCCTTGCGGCGGCGGGGACAACCGCTGTGGCCGCCCCTATACATGCCCTGACATCGAGGACGCAGGCATCTACAGGGTATTTCGGAGCACACCCCTTTATCGATAATCATCCCGACTCGGTGTTCATCTACCGCACCAAGGTGGATGGAGATAAGAACGCCATTGCAAAAAAGCAGGCCGGACTCGAATTCACCCGCTCGGTTATTGTCCCGAAAGCGGATGGCGTCCCGCTCACGCACCTCGTTCCCATCAAGCCGAATATCCGGGTGAATCCCAGTCTCGTCGGAGCGGCCAAGTATGCGACGGTCAGTGGGGATTTCGTGGGAGCCGATGTATACTTTACGGAAGGAGTCATCGAGGGGTTGAAAGAGCTTGGGCTCTCCGCGAACCAGATATTCCTGCGCGAAGTGAATGGAACGCCTACCAGTTTCACTCTGGGGTATACCGAGATGTCCAAGCGCACCGGCGTCGAATTGCGATTTATGGGACAGTCGGTCGGGACAATCAGCGCGAACGACCTTGTCTGGACGGATACTCCCGAAAATCTGTTCTTCCGAAAAATGCCCCACCTCTGGCCGATCAATTCCCAGAACTCCTGGCTTCTCAATATCGCAAAGATGAAAACTCACGGCATGTGTGTCACCCTCTGCGCCAAGAATCTCCAGGGAACCCTCGCCATACCCTACCAGCAGCACTGCGCCGCCCCCACCAGCACATTGGGTATAACATCGGCAAACCTGAATCCAAAATGGTCGGCCGATATCAAGGCCAATTTCGACCGTCATAAAGCCGATAAGGTTCCCCGCTGGGACCGTCCCGGTTCCGACTGGAACTGCGGTCTCGGCATGGAAACCTGGGCCTCCCGCAATACGGACAACAACGCCGCGCTCGCTGCAAAAACCGGATTGCACATTATCGAAGCGGTTTATGGCCGCGACGGAGATTTTTCGCGGGGTCCCAATCCGTCCGGGAATGACAATAACCAGAATGGCGATCCCTTGAATTACATGATGAATTACATCATCTTCGGGAAGAATGCCTATCATGTGGATATAGTCGGGCATTGGCTGGCCGGGCACGAACCGGGGAATATCGGGCTCTTCCATCTGGCGAAGGATCGGGGTCTGGCCAAAACTTTCAATCCGGTGAATATCCCGGTCTATGAGTGGAAAGCCGACGGCACGGCAGCGCTCACCCCGCTTACGAATTTTACCCGCACGCCGCTCAAGACCTATTACCTCCAGCGGAATTACAGCGGCCAGACCGAGCCGTTCTGGCACCTGGTGAACGAACCGTACACGTATCCCACGGAGCCCCCATCGGGAATCGCGGATAAATCGGAGCCGCGGGCGTTTGTGCTCCACCAGAATCATCCAAATCCGTTCAATCCATACACTGCCATCGAGTATGATCTGCCCCGGAGCGGGTATACCCGGCTCGAGGTATACAATTCCTACGGCCAGTTGATGGATGTCCTGGTGGACGGCTACCAGGCGCGGGGGGCGCATATGGCGGTCTGGAACAGCAATAACCGGGCTTCCGGTACCTATTTCTACCGGTTCCGGTTCGGGGATTTCACCGAGACGAAAAAGATGACTCTTCTGAGATAGCTCGGAAATGTTCCTTGTTTAAGAATTTTTCAATTATCTCCGGATATGCCATTAGATAAGGTTCGAGATCGTATCTATAGATGCCGAAACAAGTTCGGCATGACACGTGTCATCCTGAACTCGTTTCAGGATCTAATGTTCAACCCGGCGCACAATTTTTAAAAATGCTTACCAAATGACATAACGGGATTTTGTTATCTTAGGCACTTAGGCACTCTGGCGCTGCCAGTGGAGAAGAACCATGATTACCCGCAGAAGATTCATTCAGACCATGGCCGCGACGGGGACAGCAGCCCTCGGCGCTCCCATACATGCCCTGACATCGAGAACGCAAGCTTCCACGGGTTATTTTGGCCTGCACCAGTTCATCGAAAGTCATCCCGAGGCGGTGTTCGTCATGCTGACAAATGTTGATCAGAAGATGGATGCGGAAGCCAAAAAGAGCGCCGGTCTTGCTTTTGGCCGGAGTGTGTTTGTTCCCAAGGATAACAATGGAATCCCCATTAATATCTCTATACCGGTGAAACCGAATCTGAAAACCGCCGATCCGAAGGTGTTCCCAATCGCGGATATTATCGGTCATGTGGCGGATCCCTTCTTTGTGGAAGGGTTGTTTGAGGGTATGAAAGAGCTGGGTATCTCCGGCAGCCAGTTTCATATCCGTGAGGTCAATCGCCCGGAAGCCTGGGGCCCCCATTTCTATGTGGACATGGCGAAACGGGTCGGCGCCGATCTGCGCCTCGATCTGGCTCCGACTGTTACCAGCCTCGTTGCCGGGCGGGATTACAATTGGAAGGATGTTCCGAACGGCATTTTCTATAAACGTATTCCGTACCTTGAGCCTATTAATACACCCAACACCTGGATGCTCAATATATCCAAGTTCAAAGCCCACGGCATGGGGCTGACTCTCTGCTGTAAAAACCTCCAGGGCTCGGTGGCGCATAACTACCAGCAGTTCTGCGCCGATTGGAACGGCAGCATGAGTATTAACCAGAATGACCGCTATTCCGACGCTTATCAAGTCATTAAAGCCAACTATGACCGTCATGTGGCCATGGGGATTTCCCGTTGGGATCGTCCCGGACAGAATGCCAACTCCGGTTTGGGTATGGAGACCTGGGCGACCCGGACACTCGACAACCTTTCGGTCACCCTGCCTTCCATCGGGCTGCACATTATAGAGGGGATTTACGGCCGTGACGGCCAGGGCAACGATGTTTACGGCCCTAATCCACAGGGTCAGGCGCATAATTTCGATGAAAACGGCAAAAGCACCACTGGGAAAGCCTGGGACTGGATGAGCAATGTCATTATTTTCGGAAAGGATGTTTTCCGTGTGGATATCATCGGCCACTGGATTGGCGGACATGAAGCCGGGAACATGGGTTTTTTCCACTACGCCATAGACCGTAAGTTGTCTACCGCCCTCGATCCACGGAAAATTCCGGTGTATATCTGGGATAACGGCGCCGCGACATTGACGCCTCTGGAAAAGATTCCCCGGACTCCGCTCCTGACCTATTACCTCCCGAGAACATACAATAGTCAGAAGGAAAATATTTACCATCTGATTAATGAACCGATAGACTACAGCAAGTTCGAGAAAGCCGCGGGAGTTGAGGAATCCTATCCTGAAACCCCGAAATCATTTGTATTGCACCAGAACCATCCAAATCCGTTCAATCCCCTTACCTCCATCGAGTACGATCTGCCGAAGGGCGGCTATACCCGGCTTGAAGTGTATAATTATTATGGGCAGTTGATCGATGTGCTGGTGGACAGTTACCAGGCGCGTGGAGCGCACATGGCTGTCTGGAACAGTAATAATCATGCATCCGGTACCTATTTCTACCGGTTCCGGTTCGGGGATTTCACCGAGACGAAGAAGATGGTGCTTCTAAAGTAACCTGAATTTTTCCGGGTTAGATCTCGTACCTGACACAAGAAATATTTGACTTATCATGAAATGCAGACTAATTTTATTAACCGGGTGTCACAGTTTTCGGCCTCCACCCATCACACCGGATGAATACGGATGGAAGGTGATGAACACGGATAGAAAGAGGAAAGGAAAGGGGGCATGAATCGAAAGGGGAATGCGGGAATGAAAGGCTCACCTTTTCCATACCTTCTCTTGATGTGCCTGACGGTGTGCGCACCAGGAACGCTTTCATCGGTGCAGGAAAAGGCGGATGACCCGGCCGGTGCGCAAAGGAACGCAATAAAAGTGTTTTGTGATGTCAGCAGATACATGGACTATATCAAGAAAGAAGTCCCGTTCGTGAATTATGTGCGGGACAGAAAAGAAGCGCAGGTCCATATCATGCTCACCCAGCGGAGAACCGGCAGCAGGGGCGAGGAATACACAATGACGTTTATGGGGCAGTTGAACTTTACAGGCCTGGATGACACGCTGAAATACGTGTCCCGCCAGATGGACCCGGAGGAGATCATCCGTGGGAATATCGTGCGGATCATGAAAATGGGTTTGATGCGGTACGTGTCGAGAACTTCTCTCGCGGAATATATCACGATAGACTATCAGCAGAGGACGGACCCCGCCGCCGTGGCGGACAAATGGAACTACTGGGTGTTCAACATCCAGACCAACAACGAGCTGAACGGAGAGGAGTTGAGCCGGGAACTCATCCTCAGAGGATCGGTTTCCGCCGACCGGGTCACCCCCGGCTGGAAGCTCCATCTCAATGCGAACGCGGAAAACAACACGGAGGAGTATGAAACGGAAGACCGCACCATTTCCAGCTCCACACGGTATCGGGGATTCCGGGGAATGATTGTGAAAAGTATCGGGGAGCACTGGTCCGCCGGGGCGTGCGGTTCGGCGCGGTCGTCCGTCTTCGAGAATATGAAGCTCTCATGGAATGTCGCCCCCGCGATCGAATACAACGTGTTTCCGTATCGGGAATCGACGCGGAAAGAATTCCGCTGGCTTTACCGGGTTGACTATACAGACATCCGCTACAACGAAGAAACGATTTTTTTCAAGACCCGAGAAAATCTTCTCGGTGAAAACCTCTCCTCCACCTTCGAGATCAAAGAAAAATGGGGTTCGGTGAGCTGGACGATGGAAGGCTCGCATTATTTTCATGATTTCAAGAAAAACCGGTTGAGGCTGCACACGAATGTCAATCTCCGCCTTCTCGAAGGTTTTTCCCTGAACATTCACGGAAACATAACGAGAATTCACGACCAGTTGTCTCTGTCGGGAAAAGACTTGACGGAAGAGCAAATTCTCCTGGGTCAGCGGCAGCTCGCCACAAATTATGACTATTTTCTTTCACTCGGCTTGAGGTATACCTTCGGCTCGATTTTCAGCAATGTCGTGAATCCCCGCTTCGGAGACGACTGAATTTTAATGGGTGAGAGGTTCCATGTTGCCGGGTTCCGTCCTTTCCCACCTCGAGCATGTCGTCCGTGCGCCGGTGAGACACGGGGCGGGAGCGTATGCAGTAACAAGTTTTCGTGAAATGCAACACCTCATGATTTTGATATGAAGAATATCGGTTTCATACTCCGCTTCTTTTTCATCTTGTCAACGGCTGACAATCTTCGTATTATATTTTCACATTCTCACGGTAACTACATGAACCATCACTGGTAAAAAGAAAGGTTTTTATGGTACGTATCCTTTTTATCTACTTCGCTATTCTAATCCTCTGTGGTTCAACAATTCGTGCTCAGAGTGCTCCGGTAAAAAAGCCCGCGAATCTCCACCCGGTCGTGATCATAGAGACAAGCATGGGAACCATGGAGATCACTCTCGACGCCGAAAAAGCCCCCGTTACGGTGAAGAATTTCCTCACGTATGTACAAGAAGCCTTTTACGACAGCACCATTTTCCACCGGGTCATTCCCAATTTTATGATCCAGGGCGGCGGATTAACGATTAATTACGCCCAGAAAACTACCCATGAACCGATCATCATCGAGGCGAACAACGGCCTTTTGAACAAGCGCGGAACCATCGCCATGGCCAGAAAGAACGATCCCAACAGCGCGACTTCGCAGTTCTTTATCAATCATGCGGATAACGCCTTTCTCGATTACAGCGAAAAGAATCCCGGATACGCTGTTTTCGGAGCGGTCACCAAAGGCATCGAGGTCGTGAACAAGATTGCGGCGGTTAAAACCGGGGTGCAGGATGTTCCGGTTGAGCCAGTGATGATCCTTTCTGTGAAACTGAAATAAAACCGGGAAAGAATCGTATGGTTACTATGGAAGAAATACAAACCTTTGCTCAGCTAGTGGCGGAGGAATTCCACCCGGAACGTATCATCCTTTTCGGATCCTATGCATACGGTTCACCTGGTCCGGAATCTGATGTGGATATTCTTGTTGTGCTGCCATTCGAGGGAAAAAACTTTCGAATGTCAATGAAAATCCTCGCGATGGTGAACCCGCCGTTTATTATTGACCTCCTTGCGCGGCGTCCAGACGACACACTACTTCGGTACAGATATGGTGATCCGCTTATTCGCGAGGCAATTGATCATGGGAGGGTACTTTATGAATCCGGTCGTTGAGGAGTGGATTCAAAAAGCTAAGGCTGATTATAGAACAGCGCAGCGAGAATTAACCGTTGTGGAGAATCCTAACTACGATGCCGTATGTTTTCATGCCCAGCAGAGCGCCGAGAAAATCATGAAGGCGCTCCTCATTCTTCGTGGAGTACTCCCCCCGAAAGTTCATGATTTGACATATCTGAGTCGGCTCATAACCGAAGGAGACCCCGATTGGTCCTGGCCGGAAGAGGCGCTTCATTTTCTCACCCGTGCAGCGGTTGATTATAGGTATCCGGGTGAGTCCGCCGATTATGAAGAGGCCGCTCAAGCGGTGGATATCTGTGCAAGACTTCTTGCGGCGATTGAAATGCTCATCTTGCGTCCGTAGGAATGCATCAGTACAAGGAAGTTTATTCTCCAATACGAACATGATAGGTCGAGTGTGTCCATTTACCCCTATACAACTTATACAAAGGAGCGTACCATGAGCACAAAAGACTTCTCGCGGCGGACGTTCATCGGAACCGCAATGGCAGCGGGGGCGCTTGCTGTGGCCTGCGGCCAGGCGAAAACGAAAAAGGCAGCCGTTCCCGTCATGCTCGACAAAGCCCCGGACGGTCAGGAGCTTAAAGCCGGGCTTGTGGGCTGCGGAGGCCGTGGTTCCGGAGCGGCGCTGAATTACATCGGGGCCGGCCCCAATCTGAGAGTCGTGGCGCTGGGAGATGTATTCCTTGACCGTGTGGAGAGCGCAGGCAAGACCATCAAAGACAAAACCGGGCAGGATGTCCCGAAAGACAGGTGTTTTGTCGGGTTCGACGCTTTCAAAAAGGTCATCGATTCGGGTGTGGACATTGTCATTCTCGCGACCCCGCCGCATTTCCGTCCGGAACATTTCGCCGCCGCGGTTGCCGCCGGGAAGCATGTGTTCATGGAGAAGCCGGTGGCGGTTGACTCGACCGGCATCCGATCCATCATCGAGTCCGCAGGCCAGGCTAAAACAAAGAATCTCTGCGTGGTGACCGGCACCCAGCGTCACCATCAGCGCGCCTATGTGGAAATCTGGCGCAGGGTGCAGGAGGGCGCCATCGGGGACATAGTCGCCGCCCGCGCCTACTGGAACCAGAACAAGCTCTGGCACCGCGACCGTGACCCCAAGTGGTCCGATATGGAATGGATGATCCGCGACTGGGTGAACTGGCGCTGGCTTTCCGGCGACCACATCGTGGAGCAGCACGTTCACAATCTCGATGTCATCAACTGGTTCACCGGCAGCCACCCGGTGAAAGCGGTGGGCATGGGCGGACGGGCGCGGCGGGTCACCGGAGACCAGTTCGACTTCTTTAGCGTGGATTTTACCTTCGAGAACGGCATGCACCTGCTCAGCATGTGCCGCCAGATAAACGGCTGCGCCAACAATGTATCCGAATTTCTGGTGGGAACCAAAGGCTCCACCAACTGCGCCGACACCATTTACGGTCCCGACGGCAAGATCGTTTTCAAGATCGAGGTGAAATCCAAGGAGGCGAAGGCGAAGGCGGAGAAAGCGGCCAAAGAGAGCAAAGAAAAACCGAAGTATGAGATAATGTACTTCGAGAAAGACAGCCCCTTCGACCAGGAGCACATCGATCTCGTGACCGCCATCCGCATGGGAGAGCAGATCAACGAGGCGGAAGCAACCGCATTTTCCAACCTGGGCGCCATCATGGGCTGTGAGTCGGCCTACACCGGCGCCGAGACGAACTGGAAAGAAATGATGGATTCACCCATGCGACTGGGCCCGACCGAGTACGCGCTCGGCAAGGCGGACCTCACTGCTGTCATTCCTGCGCCTGGCAAGGCGTTCGAGCCGGATAAAGGGAAAACACCTGTGCCGGATAAAGGCAAAAAGCCCGCTCAAAAAAAGTGACAGAGCGACAGAGTAAAGAGAAATAAATTTATACATGACGATATTTTAATGCGTTTATTTTCCAAATAGATGCCGAAACAAGTTCGGCATGACACGTGTCATCCTGAACTCGTTGCCGCTTCGCGGGAACGATAAAACCGTTTCAGGATCTAAACACTCGAAACATGTGCCTTTATTTCGTCATGTATAGAACTCTTTTCCTTTGCAGCATTGTCGCTCTGCACCTTTCATAAGGAGAGAATCCCATGCATATAAAACGCCGCATTTTCATACAAACATCCGCTGCCGCAGGAGCTATGGGAATTATGACGCAAACCGCACACGCTTTTACCATGCCGGACCCGCCGCGCAAGGCCACGCTCAAGCTCTCCTGCCAAGAAGGAGTCGCACCCGAAGGATCGCTCGCCGAGAAGCTCGATTTTCTGGAGAAGAACGGTTTTGCGGGTTTTGAAGTGGGCGGCGGAAACTTATCCGGACGGGTTTCTGATCTCCAGAAAGCCCTCAAAGGCCGCGCCATCAAAATCAGCGCCATCTGCGCCGGGTTCAAAGGAGTCATCATCTCGGAGCAGGAACCTATACGCCGTCAGGCGATGGACTCCATGAAAGAAATCCTCACCGCCGCCGGGGAGTTGAATTCAACCGGCCTCATTATCGTTCCGGCGTTCAACAATCAGACCAAGCTCGGGAATCTGGAAGCGAGACCCATCCTTGTCGACCTCTTGAAGGAGCTCGGCGAGCACGCGGTGAATGTGAAATCCCGCATTCTCCTGGAGCCCTTGAACCGGAAAGAGGCGTTCTTCCTCCGCCAGGTGGCCGACGCCGCCGCCATCTGCCGTGATGTGGGAAGTCCCGGCATCTCCTGCATGGGCGATTTCTGGCACATGACCTGGGAGGAGACGAGCGATCTGGGGGCGATTCTTTCGGCGGGAACTTACCTTCACCACATGCACATCGCCAGCCGGAAGAGGAGAAAAATGCCCGGAGAAGATGAAGGCGACAATTACGTTGACGGTTTCCGGGGACTGAAACTTCTCGGCTACCAAGATTATGTCAGTTTCGAGTGCGGTTCGGTAGGTGACAAGAAAGCAACCATCCCCGCTGCGGCGAAACTCCTCCGCGAACAGTGGGAAAAGGCGTGAAAAATAGGGTCGAAGGCGTAAAAGACTCCCCCGTTGTTTTCAATCTGTCCGTTTTCGGACATTGTATGTCCGAAAACGGACAGATTTCGATTCCCCCCATAAATCCTCTATAATCTATTTTATTGCATAACATATAAATAATAATAATGGCATAATATTTGCTATATTTTAACATTGTTCAGTTTCTTCATATAGGACCATTACCTGGTTTTTATAGAATATCTTAAGGTGAGGCCGAAACATGATTCCGGGAATGGGTCGCATGATCCGGTGGGGTGTGCCTGGGCTGTTCCTGCTTCTCGCCTGCGGGAAGAATCTTGATAATCCGGTATCTCCTCCCGTTAAAACGTTCACGGTTCAGGGGAAGGCGCTCTATTCGTCGTTATCACCCGCACGGGAAACAACAATTCATATCACCGTGGAAGGAAGCGAAAATGCAATCGCCACTGATGCAAATGGTCAATTCACATTCTTCGGGCTGACTGAAGGAAAGTATATATTGAAGGCTGAGAAAAAAGGTTATATCATCTGTCCGGACAGTCTGGAAGTAACGATCCCTGACGAAAAGAATAAAATGCAGAATTTCATTGTTTTATCTACAGCAGAATATTCAAACATAATTCTAAACAAGATTCGCCGAGTTTATGGCCGTATTACAGAAGCTGGAGGAACTCCGGTAGTTCGGGCGACTGTGACCATATTCGGCGGCGGTTCTCCGAACACGATGACCGACAACAATGGAAATTTTTCTTTCGATGTTTATTCTGGCGATAGTATCCTCATTGTCCCAAAAAAGGAGGGGTATTCCTATTCATTCACCCCGGATTCTCTCTTTATGGTGACTGACTGCAATGCGCTTTTAGCTGAGTTCACAGCAAGGAATGAGGGGGCCCCGTTACATTCTATATCAGGCCATATTCTCATGAAGGATTTGAGCGCCGGGCATCTCATAAGAATATCTCTATTGGAGAATGGAGTATTTTGTAACGGCCCGACAATAGATTCTTCAGGCGGCTACAACATTCCGGGAGTGAAAGACGGCTCGTACATATTACATTTCCAATCGTACTATTTTGAATTCGACCGCAATGATGTCCCCGTGATCCTGAACGGTGAAGATAATGCCGCGCCGGAAATCAGGGGGACATATACCGGGCCGACATCATATCAAGTCTATGGGAGAGTTGTGAAAGGTGATGGAATCGGGATTCCCGGTGTGATAGTGGACATGGAATACACGGTAGCTTACGGGCTGAAAATGAGCCTTGTAACCGATAGCAGCGGTTCATTCCTTTTTCACATGGCTACGTCGCCGGGCACCACTGATCATTATATCGTAAAACCCGGCATGAATGGATATGTGGTTTCACCAGAAAATTACGACCTTTATCTTACCGGAATAGAAGAAATTCACAATGGCGTCGACGTCACTATCCCCGATTTCGTCGCGTCTCCTTCTCCCTGATCGATGCAGACCTCATCGAGTAGGGAATTGCAGGGGTTCAGCATGCTGAACCCCTACTCTGTTTTACGCCAAAATTCTGAACTCCAGATCCATTTCTATGACGGAAAATTTTTACTTTTCCAGGTATTCGGCCAATGGGGCATCGGAATGGTTCAGTATAAATGTCGAGGGATGTCCCTTCACCCCTAATTTATTCACCGCCCGGACAACGAGGGTGTTCCTCCCGGACTGCAGGAGCCAGGTATAGCGCTCGCCGGCCTCTTTCCATCCGGTGTCGTCCACATTGATCTCGAAACGGCTCAGATTGGGAGTGTAGGTTTCGAACCGGAGGAAAAGCCGGTCGTTCCCGAATGTCGAGGTGGCATCAACATGCACCCGGTTCAAATCCGGCCACATGTCTCTTGGACGGTCGGTGTGCCAGGTATACTGGCGTTTCGGCGGAGTTCTGGCGTCATACCAGTTGACATACCCGTCCCACGGCCACCAGGTACATCCATGCGAGAGCGGACGGGGGTAAGGCTTCTCGTACCAGTTGTTTCGCGGCACCATGCGCATGAACGCGGCATTGATGAATCCGGAGAGCACGACTCCCGGCTGGTTGGTGAGTGAACCCCGTTTGACTGTGGGGGGCATATCTTTCTTCAGCGGCATCCAGTTGATCAGGTCTTTCATCCAGTCGATGGGGCGATCCGGGAAGTAGTAATCGAGGTACCGCTGGTGAAGCTCCAGAAGGCCGAGCGGCTCGTTCGTGGTCACATCGCAGTTGTAGTGGTTCTCGTAGTCGGCGTCAAGAAAAACCCACTTGCCAAATTCATCGTTCCAAACCTCGCATACCTCATGCCCCACCACATTAACCAGCCGTGTCTGATAACCATAGCATAGGAGCAGTCCGCCCAGGGTGTTGTTGAACTGGATGCACATTCCCCCGCCGCCGGCGTTATTGATACGGTTGATGATGGATTTGGCGTCCCAGGCCGGGTACTCGGGAACAGGGTTTGAGTGGCGCCAGCGTTTGGTGACATAATCGAGGAGTTTCACCTGGGCGTTAAACTCCGTTCTTGAGCCTGCAACAACCTCATCGAGGTTTTCCAGCTTGCGGAGCTCCTTGAATTCCGGCCGGTCAGAGCTTTCCCATTCCCAGGCGATGGAGGAGTATTTGATGGGGGCGTTGTCCACCGAAACTATGGTTACATTCTTATGGAGCGCAACCAGCTGGTCCATTTCGGTGGTGACAGCGGCGGATCTGAACACAGGGCTTTTCAGCGGATCGGTGGTGGTTAGCACGACCCGGAACTGGATATAGCGGCGGTTCAGGTTGTTTGTATCAAGTTCATAGGCCGCTTGTGCGCCTTTCCCGATGAACTCGTACTCGCTCCAGCTTGCCGAGAACGGGCTGGGATCGCTGCCCTTGCGGAAAAAGTATTCGATGCTTGTGCCATCCGGCGCCTCGGATTGAATGGAAAGTTTCATCTTCAACAGGGTACGGAGCGGAACCACGGGATCGGGCGACTCGCCCTTCCAGAGGTCGATGACAGGGCTTGCCAGCCATCCGGTCTTGACATACCGGTCGAAGCTGATACGGACAGCATATTCCGCCCGGGTCTGGCCGAGTGGCCCGAAGGGGCTCTCTTTCCAGGTTTCTCCGCCGTCCGGGGATTTGAACGAGGTTTTCCCTACATCCGCGGGATTCCCGCCCCCGTTCTCGAATTCATCTGCCCGGGCGATGTAGATTTCCCATCCTTCCTTTTCATCCTTGGCCTCCGGGCAGAAGAGGTCTATTACATTTCTCCCCTTTTTCAGCCATCCGGCAGGGAATTCGGCCCAGCGGTACACCTCCTGGTTTTTCGAAGTATCCCAGTTCTCCACTCTGGCCTGCTGGCCGTTCACGGTAAACTGAAGTGGATATTTCCCCGGATGGACGGAGAACAGCACAAGGTACGCTTTAAAGGCGCGGTTGTCTTCGAGATTGAAAATCTTTCGTCCCCGCGTCTTTCCCCAGATTGTGTCGGTGCTTACTCCCTTTTCGCTGAATCCCGCGCCGGGGGCGTCGTTCTGAACGAGCTCCATGTTGAACAAGCTCACTCCGCCTTTCGGATTCTTCATGAGCATGTGCATGAATCCTTCATCGTAGGTCATCTCGGCACTGCCGCCCCATTTTGAAGAGACCTTATCCGCTCCTGCCATGAAAGACCAACCGAACATCATCGAGAGCGAAACAGCAAACAGCAGCATTTTTTTTAACATACTTTCCTCCTGGAAAAAATAAAGGTTAGCGAACGATAGTATATTACCGGGAAATAGGAAAATCAATTGTTGTAAAATAATCACATCTTCAACAACAGGAAACGAAAAATAACCTCAAAGAATATTTTTATTAAATTCTAAAAAATGTGATTGATATCACAGTATTTATTAAGTATTCTACCATATATGGTTACAGATAGGTGTAAAAGAGTAGACTGATATTGGATACCCCACCATTTCATCTTTCACTGGCATAATGGTTTTTCGCTTATGCTTGAGTTATTGTCATCTGAAGTGTCCACAATTATTTTTGTTCTAATCCCGATAAGAGCATACCAAGGTTTTTCATCTGAATTTCCCTGAGTGACACAACTTTGATAGGCTTTTATCGTAATGATCCCGTTATGGTAAACACTTCAAGAAATTTTTTTATAAATAAGCAATTGTGATTTTTATCACATCATTTTTCTTCGGTGTCATTTATGCTTATTCAAATAAGAAGTAGTAAATATTACTTGTTAATTAATATTATATATTTACATTATACTACATCAATAAGTATGCAAAATGTTTTTGAAAATGCGTTTTTATTCTGTTGAACCATCATATGGTATGATATTATATATACATGTGTCTGTTCTATGTTTTCCAATAAAAGTTTATCATTGATTGTATTCTTTAATAAAACAAGGTATTAGGTTATGAAAAGAATTATCCTTTTCATTTTTATTTTTTTGCTAATTAACCAGCCGGTTTTTTCAGCAAATATAGAGGTGATAATAGGATCGATAGTGATCACGCCGATAAGCGCTGATATAAAGACAGGAGAAGGAGTTAATTTTTCTGCGGTCGTGTATGACACCAATGATAAAAAGATAAATAACGCCGCAGTCGCCTGGACGGTAGAGGGAGCTATAGGTGAGATAGCCGCGAACGGTCATTTCACTGCCGGGGCAGTATCGGCAACGGGGAATGTGGTTGCATCCTCAGGGACAGTGAGAGCGACAGCACCTGTGACAGTCACGGATGTGGTGAAATTAGTGTCGATAGTGATCACGCCGACAAGCGCTGATATAAAGACAGGAGAAAAACTTATTTTTTCGGCGGTAGTGTATGACACCAAAGGAAAAGAGATAAAGAACGCCGCAGTCGCCTGGACGG
>JAUYCD010000046.1 GCA_030692375.1 Candidatus Latescibacter sp.
TGGCTCCTGTGATTACCCGTACCATGCTTATCGGGCAGGCGGTTACGGAAGCGTTGGGCATTTATGCGTTTGTGATTGCTCTCCTGCTAATTTTAGTGGCCAAATGAGGTTGGAGAATTCGAATGATTAGTATTAATGCAACCATAATCCTCACGATGGTGAATTTTATACTTCTCGTTATTCTATTAAGGGCTATACTTTTCAAGCCGTTGTTAAAATACCTTGACGAACGGTCAAAAACCATCGCCGAATCCCTGAGGCTGGCTGAGGAAAACCGGATTCGTTCCGAAGAAATTCACATCGAGCATGATAATATTGTCCGGGAAGCCCGCACCAAAGCCGCCGAAATCGTAGAGAAGGCAGTTGGTGCTGCATCTGACGAAAGCCATGACATCATCAAGGCAGCCCGGGTACAGGCACTGGCAACAGTGGATGCCGCTAAGGACGAAATTCTCACTGAGGCCGAGCACATCAAACAGGATCTCCGTAAGGAGATGGCCGAGCTGAGTATTTCCCTGGCGGAAAAAATCCTCACCCGTGAAATCAAGGAAAGTGACCACCGTGACCTGATTAACAGGAGTTTCGGTGCTTTGGGATAGATGCCGATGCCATGCTTTTGTCGAGATAGATCATGATTGATGAAATGAAAATAGCAAAGAGATATGCCCGCGTTTTTCTCAACAAAAAAATGGGCAGTGACAGCATCCTTACCCTTGCGGCAGAAATGCAGTTTATCGCAGACGCAATTGAGTCCGATAGCGAGATCAAGGAATTTTTTAAAAGTCCGGTTGTGCCGCGCAAGGTGAAACTCGATATAGCCGGGAATCTTGTAAAACAGGGTGGATTTTCTCGTTACACCCTTGAATTGCTTTTACTGCTCATTAATAGAAATCGCGCGGATATCATCACTTATGTCTCAAGAGAATTACACTTCATTACAGATGAACTTCTCAATCGTATCAGAGTTAGGATGACCACGGCTGCAGAACCATCGGTCACTGAAATTGAAGGACTTTCAAAAAAGGTTGGCCATTTTTTCGGGAAGAATGTGTTTGTGGAGCGATATATGGACCCCTCGATTATCGGCGGTTTTATACTGGAGGGAGAGGGAAAGCTGATCGACCTGAGTGTCAAGGGGCAGATTAGAAAAGCGTTATCTCAAAAATAAGGATTTTTGAGCACTATTTCCATTTTGAATCTCGTTTGTCAGTTGAAATAGAAGGCTTGTGAAAAAGTCTAAATGCTTGTTATTTTCTTTCCCGCCGAAACTCACCCCCTAACCCCCTCTCTATCTTATAGAGGGGGAACTAGAAGGCTCGCAACGAGTTATCTCCTCTCTAGTATAGAGAGGAGACCAAGAGGTGAGTTTAGAAGAAGCGGGAATTTCACTCAATAAGGTGTTCTTCACAAGGCTTTTGGAGGAGGCTCCGGTTTAGAGAATGAATATAAGACCTGAAGAAATAAGCTCGGTTTTGAAGCAGGAAATAAGCGATTTCAAAATCGAGCTTGATATAGAGGAAGTTGGAACCGTCATTCACATCGGCGACGGTGTCGCCAGGGTATATGGGCTCAATGAGTGCATGTATTCCGAGCTTATAGAATTCCCGAACGGGGTTTTAGGGATGGCGATGAACCTTGAGGAAGGCAATGTCGGGTGTATCCTTTTCGGTTCCGACCGTCTCGTTCGTGAAGGCGACCGGGTTAAACGCACCGGAAGGGTCATGTCCGTTCCGGTTGGCGAGGCGCTTCTGGGGAGAGTGGTCAATCCTCTCGGGCAGCCGCTGGATCGTAAAGCAGATATAAAATTCGACCGAACGATGCCGATAGACATCAAGGCGCCGGGAGTAGTGGAACGTCAGCCGGTGAAAGAGCCCCTCCAGACCGGAATCAAGTCCATCGACGCCATGGTTCCGATCGGGAGAGGCCAGCGTGAGCTTATCATCGGCGACCGTCAGACCGGCAAGACCGCCATCGCTATAGATACCATCATCAATCAGAAGGGCGGAGATGTCGTATGCATTTATGTGGCCATAGGTCAGAAGATGTCCACGGTGGCCCATGTGGTGGCATCGCTCGAAGAAGCAGGTGCAATGGAATATTCCATTGTGGTGGTTGCCGGCGCCTCCGATCCCGCACCCTTGCAGTACATCGCACCTTTTGCCGGTGCAACCATGGGCGAATATTTCCGTGACAGCGGGAGGCATGCCCTCATTATCTATGACGATCTTTCCAAACATGCAGTGAGCTGGCGTCAGGTGGCGCTCATCCTGCGCCGTCCACCGGGCCGTGAAGCATACCCCGGAGATGTTTTCTACCTTCATTCGCGGCTTCTGGAACGTGCCTCAAAGCTGAGTGACAAGCTGGGCGGAGGGTCTCTCACCGCGCTCCCGATCATTGAGACACAGGCGGGCGATATCTCCGCTTACATCCCGACCAATGTCATTTCCATCACTGACGGCCAGATTTATCTTGAATCGAACATGTTTTATTCCGGATTCCGCCCCGCCATCAACGCCGGTCTTTCCGTATCGCGTGTGGGCGGCAACGCTCAGATCAAGGCGATGAAGCAGGTTGCAGGTCAGCTTCGTATGGACCTGGCGCAGTTCCGTGAGTTGGAAGCATTTGCCAAGTTCGGTTCGGACCTGGACAAGGCTACCCAGGACCAGCTCCGTCGCGGTCAGATCATGATGGAGATTCTCAAACAGGATCAGTACTCGCCGATGCCGGTAGAGAAGCAGGTGGCTGCACTCTTCATGGGTGTACGCGGTTTTCTGGATGATATTCCCATAGACCAGGTACGCCGGTTCGAGGCGGAGTTCCTGAAGTACATGGATACTTCGGGGAAGGATATTCTCCAGACCATCGCCCGTGAAAAGCTGCTTACACCTCAAACCACTGAGGCGCTCAATACAATCATTCAGGAATTCAAGAGCACCTTCGTTGTCAGGGAGCGTGGAAAGTAATGGCAACTGTAAGGGAAATACGCCGCCGTATCATCGCGGTGAAATCCACCATGAAAATCACCCGGGCCATGCAGATGGTGGCCGCCGCAAAGCTGCGCCGCGCCCAGGAGAACATTTTGAAAATCAGGCCCTACGCGAACCAGCTCGAGAAAACCATTGCCCAGGTTGCCATGCGCACCAAACGCGATTCTCACCCGCTCCTCCGTGAAAAGAAGTGCGAGTTGAAAAACATGCTCGTGGTGGTCACGGCCGATTCCGGTCTCTGCGGCGGATTCAATGCCAACACCATAAAGGCGGCGCGGAATTATATCGAGGAGCATCACTTTTGCGAAAAGATCGACATATATGCAATCGGCCGCAAGGGGAGGGATTTTTTCCGGAAAAACGGTTTCAATGTAGTCGGCCAGAAGGTGATGTTTTTCAACCGCCTCAAATACTCCGATCCTGTGGAGGTAGTAACTGACATCACGGATATTTATCTGAAGGGTGCTTACGACCGGGTGGACATTCTCTATAACGAATTCAAGAGCGCCATCCAGCAGGCCCTCCGGGTCAAGCAGTTTCTCCCTCTCGTGCCCGCCGAAGCCCCGGAAAGCATCACCCCGGTGGACTTTATCTATGAGCCGAGCGAGTTCTCTATGTTCGACATCCTGATCCCCTACCATCTCGAGACACAGATGTGGCGAATCATGCTTGAATCCTACGCCTCGGAGATGGGCGCGAAGATGACCGCCATGGATGCAGCCACAGAAAACGCCGATGATCTTTTGAACGCTCTATCCATCAGCTACAACCGCGCCCGTCAGGCTCAGATCACGAGGGAAATCTCCGAAATCGTGGGAGGCGCGGAGAGCCTGAACGCATAAATTCTTGACTTGCGACGCCGGATTTATTATGTTTAATATCTTAATGTGCTGCCCTGTGGTCTAATGGTAAGACGGCTGACTCTGGATCAGCTTATTGAGGTTCGAATCCTTACAGGGCAGCCAATGAAAGACAATAACTTACATAGATTCATCTTCTCTTTAAAAATCGCTGTCATACGCCTGTCATACGTTTGGATGAAATTCACCCCCTTTTCGAGGGGGTTTTCCCCCCCCCTCGCCAGGCAAAAAAAGGGGGAGCAGGTTTTTCCCAGCTCCCATGCCATGCCTATGACATCGCGCCGGAACCCGCGGGCATAAGCAGTATCAATCTCTATTCGTTCCCGCCTGTCAAGCGGATATTGTCACCCTCGCGTTAAGATCGTATCTCTAAAGCCGCCGGTACGTGACCCTGCTTCGGGTGATGAGCAAGCTCCTGTGGGCAACTGTAGCGGAACGCCCACCAAACTACCATTGATAGCTGCAAAGCTGGCGCTATATTTGATATCTAAAATTAGGTTCTTGTTCTGATAGTACCATATCTCCAACTCACCTTAAGCCCTGGTCGCATTCGAACCATAATCTCTTTGACTTCATCAGAGTAATAGGCATAATAAATTATTTCTGTTTGTCATATCCATAGCCTTTACCATAGCCTTTACCATACCCTTTACCATACCCATACCCATACCCATATCCATACCCATATCCATACCCATACCCATACCCATACCCATACCCATGTTGAATACCGAATAATCCCGATTTTCTGAGATCATTGACCACTATTCCCGCAACAATGGCGCCAACGTTTGAGAGAATCTTTTTTGCATAAAGCACTGAATCCTTATTAGAGTCATATTTCATAACCAATAACACATTCTTGAAATGAGATGAAAAAACAATCGCATCGGTAAATAAATTGATTGGAGGTGTATCAATTATAATTATATCAAATGACTCCTGAAGTTTATCAATCGATGAAATTAGATGTGAACTGTTTATCAATTCTGTAATGACAATATTATCATCTAATGAACCGACAGGAAAGAGAAATAGATTGGAGTAGTTAGTTTTCACTGATTCATCTTCCGAACCATTATTGATAAAATCGATGAGGCCAGGTGAACTATGAACATTAAAAAATTGATGTTGACTGGGATGCCGAAAATCACAATCAATGAGGAGGACTTTCATACCTGCATGCGCCATGGTTACAGCAAGATTTGCAGATATGAAACTTTTGCCTTCTTGAGGCTTTGAGCTTGTCACCACGAGAGTTTTGTATTTCTTGAAGTTTTCAGAAAACATTAAGTTCAACCGTAATGTATTAAATAATTCAAATGCCTCACGTTTATGGTATGCCTCATTTTTCCCAATTCCAATCATGATTTCCTTTTTCTTTTTTCTTGTTTTTGTAAATATCGGTAGAATTGAAACCACTGGAGATCCACATTCACGTTCTATGCTTTCAATAGTTGAAAAAGAAGTTTTGAAATGTTCAAAAGCAAACACCACACCTCCGCTAACAAATAGACCTGCCATCAACGCTAAAAGGAGAATCTTTTTTTTGTCTGGCGCTATTGGTCTTTGTGGTAATTCGGGTTTATTAATTATCCTTACATCGCTGATTGTGCTTGCCTCCATGATACGGGCATCTTGAAGGCGAGAAAGAAGAAGATTGTATATCTGTTCGTTTATTCTCATCCTTCTTTCCAATTGCGCCTGTTCAACCTCAGCCGCTGGCAGTGATTCCATAATCGCGTCTAACTTTTTTATTTCAGAATCTATTTGCTTAAGAACAGTAATATAACCATTGTAATATATAGTATTTATTACTAACATTTCAATTACAGGACGTAATAAAGGGTCTGATCCTTTTGTGGCATTAGTAATGGTAGCAGCAATTGCTTCTTCATATTGTTTATTTGCTGCTTCAAGTTCTGATTCATTATTCAATAAGAAGGGATGAGAAGGATTGTATTCAGCACGAAGCTTCGCATTTTCAACCTGGAGTTCAGCAATCTTGGAGTAAAGTACCTGTAAAATATTATTTTCCTGGAAGAAAGGAGTAGAGGTTAATTTTGTATATCTCTGGAGTTCCGGATCACCGCCAAGTACTTTTTCACTTTTTTCCTTTGTTGCAGTTGCTTCATTGATTTTTATTTCATAATCTACACGTTTTTCTTCTAAAGATCCTAACCTAGTAATAAATTGTCGAGTTTGTTCATCAAGAGCAACAATTCCTTTAGTCAGCTTGAACTGCTGATAATCATTCTCAGCATCTTTCAATTGAACAGATATTTTCTCGAACTGATTTTCAAGAAAATTCTTGCTAGCCGTGGCCTCCTCTCGCTTTTCGAATAAGTTTAGGTTTAAATATTCTGTCATATAAGCATCAATTACTTGCATTGCACGCAAAGGTATCGTATGTCTAAATGAAAGTTGTATTATATTAGTATTTCTGATATTAGAAGCTTTTAAATTACTTAATAGTATTCCCCTTGCAGATCTAATCGGTAAAATCATTATTTCAAATGTTTTATTAGGCATTGAATTATTCAATATAATTGAAAAATTATTCAGAATAAGTATTTTCCCGAAAAAACCACTCGCAAGAATAGTTCCATGATGATCGAAAACCCGATAGTCTGAATTATCTTTATCATCTTTTGAATTCCTTGATAAAACCATCTTGTATATTTTTATTGAATCCGTAGAAGTAGCACTAAAGTAATCAACAAAGTCTAATGCTTCTTTTTTTACTACAACGAAAGAATTTGTTTTAACTATTACAGAATCAGTAATACTTATCCCCTTTATCCTTTCAATAGCAGTATTAATAACTAAAGGAAAATTTGCATATGAAAGGCCAAATGATTGATCCATCAAAGAGGAAGATCTTGGATTTTCAATCAATAGTTGACCGGAAGCTTGATAAATAGGTTCTGATATTGATAAATATACAAATGCTAATAACAAGGTTACGAAAATAATTAAACCAATTAAATAGATATATTTACTGACAATACCAACAATTTCTTTTAAGGAGATACCTTCATCAATTATCTCCGTATTCTGTATAGTATTTTGATTCACGGAAGTTCTCCAGAATATTATTTATGACCATAATAATATATAGCAACCGAGACAACAGAAAAGGTTGAAAGTATCCAAGAAAAATCACCTCGTGTAAAGAATTTCCTTTTGGCAAAAATGATATCTCCAGGTTTTGCAAGTTCAAATGCAGAATCTTTTTCTAAAAATTTGCCCTTTGAAATATCTATCTTTTTGCCTTCACGGTATATGGTAATTGAACCAGATGCTTCAGGAGTAAATCCCCCGGCAAGAGCAATCACCGCAATTATTCTGTCGCTATCGGTTATGATAAAAACTCCCGGCTTGGCTACATACCCCATTACTGACACTGAATACTTTGCTGCTAAAGTAATATTTGGATCTTTCATAAATTTACTAATTGCTAAACGTAATGAATTATACGCTTCATCTTCGGACATACCCGCAATATGCACTTTACCTACAAGCGGTAATCGAGTGAATCCATCAGCATATATACGAAACTCTCCACATAATTCCGGAGCATTATATACAAACAAATTGATATAGTCTCCAGGCTGAAACTTATATGTATCAGCGTATACAAGGGAATAAAAGGATAAAATAACAGCAAAAATAATTATTATTTTCTGTTTCATCGTATAACCTTCTAATTCTGTGACATATACGTAAAATGGACTGGTCTTGCCAAAGACTCAATTTCACGAAAACTCATGCCCACTTCCGGCTCAAAAGCTTTATCAATAATTGCTTGTGGATCGTATATCATTCCTCTTGAATCAAATCGATAGGTGAAGCCCCAGTTTTTCACTATATCTATTCCATATCTGGTTCTTGCTTTTCTATTCTTTGAGAACAAAGGCATTCTAAAAGAAATACCTCCTATTACATCGGGTCCCGATCGGATTCCACTCACTCCAATTTCTATTTCTTTAAATATCCTCGAAATCTCAACTCCATAACCAAAATCGCCATAAAGGAATCTGCCTCCTTTCAGACCTAAGGTGCAATCGTAAGGAGCATATGACCATAATGCTTTGAGTACAACCATATATTTATTCAATTCAGTGTATTCAAAACGATTATTCCTAAAGAACAGATCTCCGTATGCTCCTCCATGTATTCCAACAGTCAACCGGTCTTTTCTGAGTGATACTCGGATTTCTTCATCAAAACCATATAACTCTTTGATAAATGCCCCAAAATTAGTAACTGAAAGTACTTTTCGATGAAGAGGTCTGGCATACATTACCCCGATATTGGCAGGATTATACCACATATGGGGGTCATATTCGTTATGCATGTAGAGGTCTATCTGCCCGTAGAGAACCAGACCTGGTTTGACCATTAAGCGCACATCAGGACGAATACCGGTGCGAAAAATAAGAGGGTCATAAAAGTTCCCGAAATCGGCTTTGAGAGGAATATCGAACTGCAGCAGGAAAGGAAGAGATCGGTAATGTGTTTCGGAATTGTGTAATTCATTATCAGTGGTGTAATCCCTTTGAAATTCTCTTGCTGAAGATTTTCGAGAGACAAGAGCGCGAATTAATTGAATTCCCCAGTTGGACTGATCATACTCTATAAACTTTATCTTTGTATTATCAGTTTTGTTCAGCCAAGTTTCTGTCTGGTCATGGACTGTCGAAAATGCATGATACTCATCCCTAAAACCCATCGGTCGATACGATATCCGTAAGGTATCTCCTTGTTCTGAAAGGGATAAATCACGACTTCCCGATGCTGCCAGGGAATCTATCAACGGCTCATAATGAGAATTTGTATCAGCAGCTTTTATACTACAGGGCAACATTATTATCTCAAGTAATACAATTAAAAGAAATCCCATGAAATAATTCAATCAAGTAACGTAAAATTGTATCCGATCCGAAACGCCGGTCCATATCCATGTATGGTTGCTATTAAAAGATCGAAACCTTTCCATCGGGAATTTACACCTACACTCCAAACCTCAGCATCATAATCTGATATTAACCACATATTCTTCCTGAAAGAAATGGCTAAACCGCCAAAAATTCCTTTTAAGCGAGCATAATCTCCCAAAAGTTCAGGAAAACCATACCCTAATGATAGAGAAATGTTATCATTCTGAAACCGTTTGCTCGAAACGATAAATAGGGATGATACTGTATTGGCAGAAAAATTAGCTCCCATTTTCTTAAATTCAGGATCATATATTCCAACCGCAAAAGATGGTAATCGCTTGCCTTCATCAATAATTCTTATCTTCACACCAGCCGACCGTGTTTTATCGGCGCCGTAATTGTATATCTGTTTACTAATATTTACCTGAGGTGCAACATAAACCGACAGGTAACATTCCATAAAGGGAAGCAACCCTAAAGACGCAGAGAAAATCCAGTTGTCAGATAAGTTTTTATCAAATGGCGCCACATATTTCGGCACATAACTGTAATGTAATCCCAACCTCCCGTCAGTGATATATGCAGTGGGAGTGGTTAAATAACCGGAATAAGAAAACAGTGAAATTGAATTATACTCATCTGCAAAACTGGGAAAAGCCGGGCATAACAGACATAGGAGGTAAATGAGTTTTTTCACAGTTCGATATAACTTTCCGCCCCTGGCCTTTTACTGACCAGGGGCAGATTTTTCCCCGTGTTACTGTATCGATCCCTGATTGTGTAAGGGGGGGGCATTCCTGTTGATATTATGCGTTTCATTGGCTGTGATCGGTCCAATGTTGAGCGTATTGAAAGTAATACCACTCAAGGTCGCAGATAACGTATACGTCCCTCCCGCTTTGACCTGGAATGAATACGTCCCGCCGTTTAAGGTGACAACCTGGCTGCCGTTGCCCAATGTTCCCGTATACGCCACCGTTACCCCAGCAAAGCCGGTCACCGTCCCGGAAATGGTAAAGAATTGTGTCCCGGTGAAATTTTTATTTGGAACGTCGCTGGTACCTACACTCACTGCTGAGGATGACGGAGAGAATGTGTATCCAGCCAAAGAGGGGGTAATCGTGTAACTTTTATTGGTTTGCACACTGAACGAGTAGTACCCCGATGCATTCGAGGTAGTACTGGCCGGTGCATCGCCGCCCAAGGTCACGGTTGCTCCATTGATGGCGGTTCCGACCACATTGCCCACATTCGGACGTTTCAATGTCCCAGATATTGTAACATTATTGATAGCCTTGAACTCAAAATTCTTATCAGATTGCAGGTTAGAAAAGGTTACGCTACTCTGTACAAACGTTACACCCGTCTTTGAAGCGGTGAGGGTATAGCTGGTACCTTTAGTAAGATTCGTCCAGGTGTAACTATCATTGACGGTTTGCGTACTCCCATTGGCGCCAGTCAGGATCACCGTGACACCACTTGTTCCAGAAACAGAGGCTGTGATAGTTGGATTCTTTTGTTCCTTCTTTACGTTAAAATCTTTCCCTGTGACATCGCCGCCTGCGGGGGTGAGATTGATAGTATAGCCTGGTAAAGCAGGATCAACGATCCATACGTCGTTAACACTGCCTTTGGTAGCGCCGACGGTATAAGTATAACCTGTTTGGACGCCCACAAACGTATAAGACTCGCCGGCATTCAAGTTATCTTTTACCGTGTCGGCAGTTCCTGCAGGCCCGCCTTTGAGCGTGACTTTCACACCGTTAGCACCGTTTACCATGCCGGAGATACTCGCGGTAGTCCTTGTCGCCACAAAACTCGCAAGATTAACAGCAGTCGTGCCAACAGGGACTGCCGCGTTGAGAGGAGCAAACGTATACCCCGTTTTACTCGGCGTTACCGTGTAGTTTTTATTAGGATCTACGGAGAAAGTAAAGCCGCCTCCGGACGAGTTCACTACCTGCTGGTCTATGAGGCCGCTGGCGTCAGTCAACTTGACGGTAACGGTATCAGCGCCGGACACCGTTCCTGTAATAGGAATCTTACTAATGATGGGCGTGGCGGTAAAGGCGTATGAAACATCATGCAGGAGATTCCCGGTTGTGACGGATGTGGGCGAAAACGTAAATCCGGGTTTTTGTGGTACGATCGTATAATTTTTATTGGGTAATCCTAAGAACGTAAATACAGTATTTTCCGTCACATTTGAGAGAGTGGAAGATGTGCCGCTGCTTCCATTAGGTAAAATCTCGGTCATGGTAACAGAAACCCCGCTTGCACCTGTGAGCGTAACTTTAACCTCGTACTTCACTGTTTGCGTGCTTACCTGATCCCATGTTTCAGTGACATACTCATAGGTTATTACGATTTCAATCAATTCAGCCAATTTAGCCTGTTTGGCTAAATTTGCCGTGTCGATGGTGATCGTGATCGTTTCCTGGTTTGTTACCGTCTTTTTCACCACGGTAAACGCCGTTTCCACGACTTCCTCAACACCGGCAATTCTCGCCACTTTCGCGGCAGCCTTAACCTGGGAGGATGGACTCCGAATGACAACATTCTTGCTTATCCCTATTTTGGTGCTTTTCATTTTTTCAATAAGCGATGTCGCATACTCCACGGACACCCCTTTGGGAAGTCCCGAGGGGAATTTCACGGCATCTGTGGTTTGCGCCACATAGCTCGTCTGTCCGGCGGGAACATTGATGGGGGCCGCCTTCACCTCTTGCGGTTTGGGGTCTGGGGTCAGGTTCACATTTATTTTCGGCTGCACGGCAAGCTGCCCGAATTCGGATACCTTCGCATCAGCTCCTGTCCCGGATGCATTGATGGTGGCGGTGCCGATGGTGTTCCATTGCCCGTTCTCGTACTTCTTCAGGGGGAGTTCAAGACCAGCGGGGAGTGGTATCGTCATGGGCACGGTGACACTGACCGGCTGGCTGAAAGTCGCACCCTGCGGTTCAAACACCGCTGCGCCCATAGGCATTTCATTCTTGGGCGGAGGAGGCAGCTCAGAAACCTGAAGCGGAGCGGCGGAAACCGTAATCGCGGAACTTACAACCTTATTGTCAATGGTGATTACCGTATTGGCGGGAATCGATGCTTTCACTTCTTTCTTCTCGGTTGTCACACTTCCCGTGCCGGTGCTCACCTGCTCCTGCGTGACGGAAACCACACTCACACCGTTGGTTTTAATTGCGCTGCCGGTAGTGACGTTTTCTGTTCTTCCCGTGATCTCACGAACATCCTTCAGGATGAGATCAGGAGTGGAGGAACCGTTTACCGTTACAACGCTTTTGACCTCTGCGTAGGTGTATCCCTCTTTTACGCCAGCAAGGGTATAGGCACCAACATTGACATTTTCAAAACTGTACTTGCCATTCACATCTGTAAACGCCGCATTCGTTGTCGTCAATATACTGACTTTTGCATTTTCAACAGGATTTCCCGTGGGACCGAGCACTGACCCGGTTATCCGGTATGTACTCTCGATTTGGGGAGTTACAGGGATTGGCTGCAGTGGGGATGGGGTCCCCTTGGACTTGCTGCACCCCGAGACATAAAGCTGGAACAATACAACCAGTACGAAGAGAGACAGCTTCCTGATCGACATTTTTTTCTCCTTTTCCGATAAAAATAAAAACGTTATAGAAATTTTTGCAAGATTTTTAATCCCTTAATTCCCTTAGGTTGAATTCCCCGCTGCTTGCGGCGATGAATATGAAATAAACCTCTTAAGATACCCCGCTACTTGCGGCGGGGAGCTTCATTTATCTAATATATAACTAGTAATAATATCTTGTCAAGTAAAAATGGATTGTATCGTATAATTTTACTACATCCTAATGAACCTCTCTGTTAAAACGAATAAGATTAAATATTGTATACAAAATTATTTTCAAATCAAGTACAATCGTCCATTTTTGCAAATACTCAAGGTCATATTCTACTCTTTTTTTCTGTTTTTCAACCGTATCTACCACTCCTCTCGTTGCATAAAGTTGTGCTAAACCTGTAATGCCAGGTTTTATCTTATGTCTCAGCATGGATCCAGTCACAATTTTTCTGTACTCTTCCACCTGTGAAATTGCATGAGGGCGAGGTCCAACTATTGACATATTCCCGAAGAGCACGTTGATAAATTGCGGAAACTCATCCATACTGAACCGTCGTAACAGCTTGCCTATCTTTGTTAAGCGAGTATCATTCGGTATCGTATGGTTCATTTGATAACCATCCTCGCATACGGTCATTGTTCTGAACTTCCACACCAGAATTGGTTTCCCATCCAATCCATATCTCCATTGCTTAAATATCACCGGGCCTTCAGACGTGAACTTTATTAAAATGGCAATAACGAGTAATAAAGGGCTGATGAAAATTAAGACTAATGAAGCGATAATAACATCTTCCACTCTCTTTTGCAGCGCATTAAAGCCCTGCATCGGAGAATCAACGAGGGAAATCACCGGCATATTGTTAATATATTGTACACATGAGCCGCGCATGAAATCGTAGAAAAAGACATCCGGCAGAAAGTGAATAGATGTAGTAGTATCGCAGAGCGCATCAACGAGCTGTTTCATTTTTTTTGCATGGTTCATCGGCAGTGCGATATACACTGAGTCCACATTATTGTTACGAACGAAATCAGATAATTCCTTGTATGACCCAAGAAGTGGATACCCCTCTATTTCCGTTTCACCAAAACCGTTGAAAAAGCCGAGTATTTTTGTTCCTGACCAGGGATTCTCATTTATCCAGCGGGCAAGATTGACGCCGAGCATCCCTGTTCCTACGATTACCGCAGTTCTTATGTTTCTGCCTCTTTCCCTGTAATGCCAGAGAACAGACCTTACTGTCAGTCTTTCGAAAAAAAGAATCAGCGGCCATAGACACATCCATACCAACACACCAATTCTCGGATGAAAGTAATACAATTTCATGAAAAATATTAATATAAAATATGCCAAATAAACATAAATGCAGCTTTTAAGAATTCTCTTGATTTCTTCTTGAAGAGCGGATGTCCTCCATGAACGATACACGCCGGTATATGTGAATACAACCAGGGTGAGCAGCGCAAGTACCAGAGAGACCTCAAACGCCTGCCCTCCACTCTGGCCGAATAATATTAATATAAAATATAATGTAGCGCCCGCAAGAAACGCATCTCCAAACCGGAATAGGGTGATCATCGTCGGCTCATGATATCGGAGTTTCATAAACGCTATTCTCCCTATTTGCTTCAAGGCGAAAGAAGTTCCATTACATAATTCATCAGAAATCTGATCAAGTAGAGAAAATATTTGATGAATTTGTTGTTTGTATAAAACTTTTGTTTTTATGGAACTTCACCCGGCCGGATGTAATTCGTTGTTCGGATAGCGAGATTCTGAAATGTTAGATTGAATGTAATAATATAATCATTTTTTAAATAAAATCAAGCTGTTTTGTTGTTATTCAACCTCTTGCAGGGAGATGTAAACTTATTGTTTTGAAAGCGGGAGTGAACCACGTCAACACCGCTTCAACCCATGCATCAGGGGGAATCTCGACCACCCTGACGCGCTTTCCGGTTTCGGCAGCCCGGGCTTCCCCTGCCTGCGCAAAAGAGGAGAGGGTAGCGGCGGAAATTCCGGCGATGCCGGCGCGGAGGACTTCTCTTCTTGTGGAACGGCGCTCATCACTCATGGGAAACTCCTTTATGGAATCATGCGAATCATGGTTCAGACTTTCTTTTAAATCTGTCACTCTGTCTCTCTCCGGCTTTTTTTCCAACTGAAATCCATCAGATGCCCGATCACCGCCTTTGCTCCTTTCGCGATAAATTTGAAATCTGACCAGGAGCGGATACTCAGGAGATAACGGAGCACATAGCGTGGAGTGAGAAACGAGCGGTAGATGGAATTACACATCTCGGTGACCTCCTCCGGGGTCATATCCGGGGTGGTGAACACCGGCTGGGACATATCGAAACGCTCGTACTCTGCCGGGCCGAAGCGCAGCCAGCCGTTCTCGACCGCCTCACGGTAAAGAGGCGTTCCGGGATATGGCACAGTAACCGTGGATTGCAGCATATCTGCGAGGCCGTTCCGCATGAGCCTCCTTGCCAGGCCGAGGGTGCGCTCTGCGTCCTCCCGCGTTTCCCAGGGATAACCCACCATGATGGTGAGATGCACCTCCAGCCCCGCCTCCTTGGCAATACGGCAGCCCTGTTCGATCTCCTCGACCCGGGTGCCTTTTTTCAGACGGTCGAGGGTGGCCTGGTTCGCCGATTCCAGCCCCAGTTTCAGCAGGCGGAATCCGGCTTCCCGCATGAGCGCCGCCCGTTCCCGGGCGAGGTAATCGAACCGGAAATTGCAGGACAGGCGGATTTTACGGTGGTAGCCCCGCCGGATCATGCCCTTGCAGAACCGCTCCAGCCATTTCCCGGAAGGGAATGTCCCGGTGTCGTCGAAGATTTCCCGTACACCGTACTTCTCGATGAGTATGCCGATCTCGTCCAGGAGCTTTTCCGGCGTACGGGTGCGGAAAGTCGGGAAGAGCGTCGTCCAGGAGCAAAAAGTGCATTTGGCCCAGGGGCAGTCCCTTCCCACCATGGTATAGGTGAACGGTTCGCGCTTGTAGAGCGGTTCGCCGTAGAGCCGCCAGCAGGTGAGCTCGCGGTCGATCAGGGGAAGCTCGTTCAGGTCGTGACCCAGCTTGAAGCAGCCGGTGTTACGGATTTCGCCGTTCTCGCGGTACCAGATTCCCGGTTCGAGCGCCGTCCCGGCGGTTATGTGATCGACTATGCTGGCGAGTAGGAAATCGAAGTCCCCCCCGGTTATCACATAATCGCAAGGGCAATTTTTCATAGTCTCTTCCGGGAGCGCGGTGACATGGTCGCCCATGAGCGCCACAACGGTTTTCGGGAGCGCCTCTTTTATACGGGCGGCGATCTTCCAGTGCTGTTTCACCACAGGGGTCTTGGTTTCCATGGCGACCATGTCAGGCCGGGCGGCAAGGAGCCGCTCCCACCATTTTTCGGCGGACCACCGGAAAGCGATGCCGTCATCCCAGGTTACTTCGTGCCCTTTCGAGGCGAGAAGAGTGGCCGCGGACGCTGCTGCCATGGGATAGATGAATGAGGGGTTATGGAACCACTGGAACTGACGGTTCTGCCCCAGCATGGGGGTTCCACGGCCCTCCAGCGGTGGATAGCTGATGAATATTTTCATGGTTGAATTCTCTTTTTATGAAGAAAGAAAAAAATATTAGACATGATTTACAAGATTATAATTTGTATTTCAGTCTATGTTAATCCTGTTAATCCTGTCTAAAATTTTCTTTTCAAATTTTCTAGTCTCTCAATTCTTTCGCAAACAACCCCAGTAAAAACCATATCCCATAGGTGACATGGGTGAGAAACGTCCCGGCGAACACCCCGAATATTCCCCGCAGGCTTCCAGCCTTGAGCGAAAAGGCAGCATTCAGCGCGCAGTAGAGGAGCATCACTCCGGCCCAGACCGGGAAAAGCTCAGTCCATGCGGTCATCCAGCCCAGGAAAAAGAACACGGTGAACAGGCTCGGTACAAAATAGCTCATCTTGAGCGAGGTCTGAGGGAACTTCCGCGCGAAGAATCCCCGGTGCAGCGCATAGCTCCGTATCTGGCGCAGGTGGGGAAGATATATCTCCCTCCGGTGGTGATATACCCGCACCTCCGGGTCATACACTATCCGTTTCCCCATTTCATGGGTCAGCTTGAGGCAGAGAATGGTGTCCTCTCCCGGCCAGTAGCCTGTGTCGAAACCGCCGGCCGCCAGAAAATCGCTTTTCCTGATAATCAGGCTCGATGTAGGGTAATCATCCACATCACGTATCCGCTCAGGCCGGTAACGATAGGTGAATCCCCCGCTCACCAGCGGCGATTCGTAAATCCAGCCGGAAATGTGCTGTTTCAGATTGTCGCCCGGCGGAGTCATGCCGGGGCCTCCCACAGCGGCCACACGCTCGTCGGCCTCGAAGTGACGAACCGCCTTCGCCAGCCAGTCCGGCTCGGGCCAGGCGTCATCGTCTATGATGGCGACAATCTCCCCGGCGGCGTTCTTCACTCCGCGGTCGCGCTTTTCCGCGGGGTGCACCTTCCCGGTCGGGATGACCCGCACCCTCCTGTCCGGCGGAGTCCACTCACGGTCCGGGAGCACGATGATCTCGAAATCGGGGGAGTCCAGAGCCAGGCAGCGGGCGACGCATTCCTCCACATACCTCCCCGGAATACCGACCGCTATGATGATGGATACTTTCGGCAGCATAGTCTCCCAATTGCGCCTGAAGGCAAAAATGACTCATGATTCTGAAACCCTAATGTACGGCAAAAGCGGAGGGAGAGCAAGGGGTTTGGGGAGAAGAGACAGATATGACACAAGCACCTGTAATAGTTCTCACTATTTTTTACTTTAAAAAATATTAGTTGACATAAGTGCTGCTCAATATGTTGTTATCAAGTTGTATTTGATTATAATATATCGTATATTATCTTCAATAATTGCTTTAAACTCATTTTTTGAATTTTTCACTTGACATACAGAATTTGAAATATCATTTGATTGAGAATTCTTTGTTTTCCAGAACTCCGCCTCTAGTAGATAATACATTTGCCTTTCCCGTTAATTCTATACCCTTATAAATTCTTATATTAAATATTGCTGAAGTTATTGCTCCCCCCTGTGTATCGGCAACAATTTTTGAGACCGATCTTCTTTGAATGGGTCCTTCTCCATCTATATATTCTTCTCTCC
>JAUYCD010000047.1 GCA_030692375.1 Candidatus Latescibacter sp.
TATACATTTTTAAAGGGCTATTTTTGTATACACGACGACATATTTTATTGCGTTTCTCTTCAAAATAGATGCCGCAACGGTTGCTAAAAGATGCGCTGCTCTTTCATCGTTCCCGCGAAGCGGCTACAAGTTCGGCATGAAATGTGTATTCCTGAACTCGTTTCAGGATCTAAACACTAAAAACATTTTGATAAAACAGACGAAAATATTTCACACCGGTTCCGATAATTATTACCAGAAGTGAATGAAAAATATAACAGTTTACAACCGGGCAAGTCAACGGTTTCCGGTGCTCGCCAAAGTGGATGTGGATGCCAACCATGAGCTGGCTTCACAGTTCGGGGTACGAAGCATTCCGACAGGGAAGATTTTTGTAAACGGGACGATTGTAGACGAGTTCATCGGCGCTCTGCCGGAAAGCGATATCCGGGCTGTCATCGATTCCATCGTCTCTGGAGGGACCGTTGACCTGCTCGCCAGTGCGGAGAAACTCTCTGAGGAATCTCAGTTCGATGAGGCGGAATCGGTGTTTACCGATCTCCTTGAACGTGAGCCGGGCAACACCGGCGCGATCATCGGACTTTCCCGCCTGAAAATTATCAAAGGAGATGTGTCCGGCGCCCGACAGTGCCTTGACGCCATAAAGGAAACTGACGATCGGTTCGAAGAAGCTAAGACGCTTATGGGCGCTCTGGAATTCTTGAATATCTGCAAGCAGCACGGCGGTCTGAAAAAAAGCCTCAAGGCGTCTGAGAAGAATCCCGGCGACCTGGAAGCGCTTTATATCCTCGGATGCTGCTATGCCGCTGAGAATTCCTATGGGGAAGCGCTGGAAATGTTTTTAAGCATTGTCAGGAAGAACCGTCAGTTCGGTGATGACAAAGCCCGTAAAGCTATGCTCACCCTTTTTGCAGTAATCGGCAGCAACAGCGCCCTGACCGCAGAGTACCGGAAACGGCTGGCTATGGAGGTGTTTTGAAATCTGAAATCTGAAATGTGAAATCTGAAATCTGAAACGTGCAAAAGGCTGGTGAAAAGTCGTCTCATTCCTAGTCTTTTCCTTTGTGCCTCTGTGCCTTTGCCCCTTTCTTCTACCTTAACCCTTTTCCTTACGAATCTCCCACATCTGGTGTTGCCACAACGCATATCGCAATATCCCCGGCTCCGCCATCTTTAAGCGTACGGGTACATTCGGCAAGCGTCGAACCGGTTGTTAAAACATCGTCGATCAGGATGACCGGGCGGTCACGGAGCGCGGTTTCGCCCGAGAAAGCAAACGCGCCCTGTACGTTACGGCGGCGTTCTTCCTGTCCGAGCGCGGTCTGTGTTCCGGTATATACTCGCCGCGAAAGGAGCGTTTCTCCGATTTCATGCCCTGTGAATGAGGCAAAACCTTCCGCAATTTTCAGGCTCTGATTGTAGCCGCGCTCTTTCAGTTTAAGCGGGTGCAGGGGAACAGGAACCAGGAGCGCGGAGGGATACTTTGAAAAGCGCGCCCAGGATTTCCTGGCCATCAGATTGCCCATGAGGTAAGCGACAGAGGGCATGCCGTGGTATTTGAAAGCATGGACGAGGGTACGGCAGGTTTCATGGTAGGGCAGGAGCACCGCTATCTCCACGGCCTGTTCGATTATGCGTGCAGGCGGGGAATATTCGAGCGCGCAGGCATAGACTGAATCATGGCAATCCCGGCAGAGCTTTTCATGGCCAGAGAGTCCCGCCCCGCAGAGAATGCAGGCCGGAGGGAACAGAAAATCGGCCAGCGCCTGCACCATTTCAAGGAGAGCTGGCCAAGCCTGCATCCTTTACCTCATGGCCATGACTGTTTCGATGCCCACGAACCGGTGACGTACAAATCCGGTAGTACCTGTGGGATCTTTCGGGGTAAAAGTATACCGTGTATCCCAGACAATGCTCAATGAAGGGGAGAGAGCGATGCCGATCCGTGTTCCATAGAGTGTATTCGCGGTAATATCGATAACCTTATGCTCGCTGTCCACGTAGGTATTGTAGAAGTATGCTTCGGCCACCGAAATCTTGGGAATATGGGAAAGGATGCCGTTGAGGATTTCTACCTTTCCGGTCAAGTCCTGATATTTCTTGCCGCCGGACATGGTCTGATAGGTAGCCTGTGCGCTGAAAAAATTGGAGAAGTTATAGCGCGCCAGCCCGTACACGCCGTTCAGGGTTACATCCGGAAGAGTCATGAGTTTGGTAAAGATTTGTCCCCCGATCAGTGCCACCCGTACGTTCTCATAGAGGTTGTCGAAGTAATTGGGACGGAAACGTCCGGCAAAGTGGCGGTATTCGATCCTTCCCCGGAAACCTCCGGCTGTCGCCTGGAAACCCGGAACTGCTATTCCCCAGCCCCCGGAATAAATTTTAGCATACTGGCCGTAAAGGTCCAGGTGCAGCGGCCCCTCCAGGAGGGGAATGCCCGCATCGAATCCATATACGGAAACACCGTTCCGATCGTTCTTCACATTGATAAGTACAGCCCGTTTGGGATGGTTAAAACCCTTGTTAGTGCCGTCAGTCCACCAGTAATCGGTAAGATTATTACCGTCGGCGTCAGGATCGACGAAAGCGGTGTCCCCGGGAGCGGCGCGGGTATAATCGGTAAGGCCGTCATGGTCGGTATCCAGCCAAAGCTTGGAGTCGTTAGGGAACCCGTCTTCGAAATCCGGGTAGCCGTCATTATCGGAATCCTTCAATCCGGCATACTGGTTGACATCCCGGACAAAGGTGGCCCCTATGGTCATCCGGTCAAACAGGGGAAACCCCGATGGTTTGAACGGCCTGGCCGATACACGCCCCCCTACCACCGCGCCCTTGTTTTTAAAATCGCCTAGCGAATTCACCATTCCCTGGATCCCCAGGCCGAAAGTGCCCACATTCTCCAGTCCGAATACGACGCCAAGTTTTTTATCGCCGGGATAGTTGAGCGTGTTACGGTATCCGTCCATGATAAGCCCGTAGCCGAGAGTGACAGCATCGAGCGCTCCCACCCGCAGATACACCGGATCCTGGGGTTTCCCGTACCGGACATAGTAAATTTTACGCAGGATGGTGTCGATTGTTTGATTACGGTTGGAAAAATCCCAGCCCTCCTTGGAAATCTTCCCGGTATTGTCAAGGAAAAGCTCCAGGTCCAGACCGATTCCTACAGGGCCGATGGGGATATCCGGACGGAAGGAGAAGCGCTGCCATTGGGTATCGCCGATGGTCACCGTACCGTAGCCGGCCTGAATGGTTGCTTTATCAGAAGTCGCTTCTTGAGCAAAAGGTGACGACGCGAAAGAGAACAGCATCACTGCAAGGAATGAAAAGAACCGTAACATGAGATCCCCCTTCTTAACAGCATTCCTGTTAATATGGTTAGAGGGCAGGTATGTGGCCTGCCCCTGTATCAGTTTTTGCTCAGTAACCGGTAGGCGAATGGAAGGCTCATGAGTAAGTCCTTCCCCGCTACATAGATCACCTTGGGAAGAGAACAGATAAATCGAAATATATTTCTGTTTTGGATACGGTCCATGGTCAGTTTCCAGTAATTGGTGATTTTACGGCGGCGGGCGACCTGTTTCAGAGAAAATTCCTCGACCATCTGAATATTCTTGGCGAGATAGGTGGTAAGGGATGTCATTTTGCGGTTATACTGTTCGCTGATGTTCATTTTATCCAGTTGTGTGTTCATTTCTGCAATAAGACTGGTAAATTTATGCCTGGCCTTGCCTCGCAAGCCGGTGGGGACATGATATTGTTGAATCCTCTCCTTCAGTGTGGTAACAGCGGCTGTCATCTCTTCATTCCATCGCGGATAGGGAATGCTGAAATCAATTGCGGAAATGCGATTTTTTACATCGGTGAGAGAGTTGGAAAAGTCGGCTACAAATTTGAAAGTCGGGTCTTCGGGCTTACGGGTCAAAAGCCAGAGTTCCTGGAGCTCGAGGAAGAGAAACACGCGTTTCACGAACCCTTTCGCCAGCTCTACGGCCCGCATGCGGTAATATTCCCAAAACCCCATGATTTGGGTACCGGGACGAACATCCCTGCGTTTTTTCATACGGATGAATCCCGCTACCATGGGGTGCCGCGGCTCTAAAAGGCTGTTTTTATACCACATTATATTTTTAAAAATGCTCCAGTACTGTTTGTTTCCGGCACGCATCAAAATAGTGCGACAATTATCGAAGGTATAGAAACTCTGCCAAGCCTCATTATAGGCGGCATACCACTCTTCATCTTTCATGAGCGGATGCTTCGTGACAGCATGGAAACCGTCATATTTGTTCAAATCGGGATCAACATATTGTCCGGTGGTAACAAGGTCAAAATGATCTTCCGAGCCGGGCAGAGGGGTCAGCATGAAAAATGACGCCATATCCACCTTTATCTCTTCCTTCAGCCGACGGATATCATCACGCACCGATTCAAGGGTATCAAAGGGCATACCAATAATATATCCCACATGGGTCATCACTCCCACCTCATGCCAGGCCTCGATAAAAGATGCATAATCGTCTACCTGATTCTGTTTTTTCCCGGCCGATTCGATATTTTTTTGATTGAGACTTTCCATTCCGATAAAAACCTGGGTACATCCGGCGCGGGATACTTTTTCCGTAAAATTCGGTATTTTATGCGACCGGGTATCCACCTGGATCATGATGTTGAGATCCATGCCTTCTTTATCACGCATTTCGATGATCCCGTCAAGGATTTTCTCCCATTCGGGGTTACGGGAAAAATTATCGTCGGTAAAAAAATACTCCGAAATGCCTTTCGGGTAATTCTCACGGATGGCGGCGTGAATCTTTTCAGCGCTTCGGTTACGCATCTTTCGTCCCTGGACATTCACCACCGAACAGAAACGGCAGTTGAAAGGGCAGCCCCGTGAGCAATCGACGGTTCCCAGGAATTCATGAGTAAATTTCGACATATACCGTGAATCGGGCTGTGGTATGGGCGCTTCCGATATATCCGGAAATTCATTCATAACATACAATGGCTGCTCTCTGCCTTCTACTACATCTTCAAGAACAGATTCCCATTGGTTCTCAGCCTCGCCGTGGACGAGAGTTATTCCCAGATCCATCAGTTCCTGCATCTCCGGTGAAGGTTTTCCGAAAAGGGCGATGACTCCGCTGACATGGAAACCCCCGATAAGGGTTTTTATGCCGAGAGAAGTGAATCGTTTCGCCATATCGGAAGCCCGGGCGAACTGGTTTGACTGCACTCCCACCAGACCGACCACTAC
>JAUYCD010000048.1 GCA_030692375.1 Candidatus Latescibacter sp.
GGGCGCCGGGACTTCGCGCACCCCGGCGAGCCTGTCTGGCAGCGGGCCGAACATGACCATCTTCTGTACCTTGACGAACGACACGAGCGTCACAAAACTCACGAAGACGGTGAGAGCCGCACAGACATAGGCCACCGGCCCAAGGCTGTCGTATGCCTGAACGGCGGCAATGACAATGATGAGCTTGCTGAAAAATCCACCCAGGGGCGGAACCGCCGAAATAGACAGGGATGCGATGGAACAGGCCGCACTGGTAACCGGCATTTTTTTCCACAGTCCACCGAGCTGTTTAAGGTCGCGGGTACCCGTGGCGTATTCGACCGCCCCGGAGCAGAGGAACAGCAGAGATTTGAAAAACGTATGGTTAAGGGTATGGAGCAGCCCGCCGATGATCGCAAGCGGCGTCCCAAGCCCGAACGCGAACAGGATGTACCCCATCTGGCTGATACTATGATAGGCCAACAGCCGCTTGAAGTCAAACTGTCCTACTGCGAGCAGGACGCCGACCACCATCGAAAGCAGGCCCAGGAACATGAGTATCGAGCCGTAGGTCTGATCGAGACCGAACACAGAGTAGAATAACCGCAGGATGCAGTAGAGCCCGAGAGCCTTGATCAGGAGCCCCGACAGCATCGCGGAGACGGGAGCGGGAGCGGACGGGTGGGCGTCGGGAAGCCATGCGTGGAACGGAATCATCGCAGCCTTTATCCCGAACCCCGCGAAGAAGAGAGCGGCGATGAAATGCACCATTCCCTGATTACCATTACCCTCAAGTATCCTCCCCAGGTGCGCCAGATTGAGCGTACCGGTGATGCTGTAAAGAAATGCGATACCCACGAGGATGAAACTGGACCCGATGCTGCCGAGGACAAGGTACTTGAGCGAAGCCTCCAGTTCCTCGTGTCCGATACCGAAAGCGACGAGAGCATAGGACGATATGGCTGCAATTTCCAGAAACACATACATGTTGAAAAGATCGCCGGTCGCAACCACGCCGTTCATGCCCGCAATCATCAGCATAAGCAGGCAGTAGTATTTCGCTTCCGCTGTATACCGCTTCATATAGGCTGTCGAATACACAGTGACAAGAAAACCCACAACGGCAATGATGAGGAGAAAGAATCCGCTCAATGCGTCGCCCACCAGGTTGATGCCGAAAGGAGGGCGCCACCCTCCCACAGCATAAATCGCAACACCGGCGCCTATTCTTCCAAGAGCGAGCGCTACCAATAGTGCGGTCGTCAGCACAGCCATTGCGCGGACAAGACGTTCGCTGACAAATCCCGCAAGCGGGATAAGAAAGCCCGCTGCAAGGGGCAGCGCAATAAACAGCGGCATGAGGGTTCCGGAACTCATCCCCGTAAACTCCGTATCTGAAGAATGTCGAATGTACCGTACTTCTCATAGAGCCTGAGGCAAATCGCAACCACCATCGCGGTGACCCCGAGGCCGATCACGATGGAAGTAACGATCAGCGCCTGCGGTATTGGATCGACAAAAGTGGATGCCTGAGCGGCGGTGTCTTCAGCTTTCGTGAAAATAGGAGCGCTTCCGCCGGTACGATACCCGATGAGAATCAAGAGCAGATTCGTGGCGTACTCGATGATACACAAACCGATAACGATCTTCACCAGGTTCTTTTTCGCTATGACGCCATATATACCCAGCAGCAAAAGCACTGTGCACAGAATGTACGGAACCATACCCGCTCCTCTCTCAACGTTCTCTGTTTATTCTAAACAAGGCCAGGGCCACAAACACCGCGAACAGACCCGCGGAGACCTTGATTCCGATGGCAATGTTGCTCCACATGATCGTACCCCCGGATATGAGTCTGAGCGGTTCGCCGCTGGTCAGGAAATTCTTGAAGAACACCCCCTGGGTGAATCCGAACAGCGCGATTCCCATAAATCCCAGGGCGCCGATACAGTCCCAGGCAGACAGGGCCTTTTCTCCTATGATTCGAAAAGCCGTATCCTTTCCGAACGCCAGGACGAGGAGAATAAAGACACAGGCGAGCATGACGCCGCCGGCGAATCCCCCTCCGGGCGTGATGTGACCATAGAATACGATAGATACGGCGAACACGATGATAAATCCCAGAATCAGCCGCGTGATAGTCTTAACTATGAGCGTCATGCCGTTCATTGTCTTTTTTCCCTTTTCGCCGAAGAATAACAATTGCCCCGATAATGGATACAAAAATCACCGTCGCTTCGCCCAGGGTGTCGTACGCACGGAACTCGAGCAGGATGGCGGTGACGATGTTCGCGGCGTGGGTGATGCCGAAGCCTTCGTCGATGTACCACTTTGACACCTCGAGCAGGGGATTTCCGAACGAGGGAAGCTCCTTGTACACTATCGACGCAATCACGATGAACACGCCGCAGAAAATCAATCCCACCGCAGTCGCGAACACTTCCGCGTAGCGGTAACGGTGAGCGATGGTGACATCCTCCCGGACGACGATGAGCCGGAGAAGCATCACAATGGAGATCACTTCCACAACAACCTGCACGATGGCAAGGTCAGGCGCGCCGAGGATAAGAAAGATGATCGAGAGCGCAAGCCCGATCGCTCCCACCGATATCACGCTCGAAAGGAGATCCTTTGTCTCGATGGCGATTATCGCGCCGATGATCATGAACGCCACCAGCCCATACAATAACAGCATAAACAGCATAGATATACCGTCCTACATCACGAGGAAAAACAGTAAGAACCCAAGCCCCAATAGGGCGAACGCCAGATAGGTTGACACGGCGCCGTTATGTATTGCCCGCAGAACATCGATCACCTTGGAAAAATACCTCCCGGTCAGAACATAAATGTCGTAGACCCCCTGTTCTGCATCACTGTAGAGGACCTTCAGCGGGGAAATGTCCCGGATGGTCTCATAGAATCCCGTTCCCGGGAACCTGACCGCCTCATTGTCAAACACCTCCCCGCCCACGAAGATGCGGGTCGTGCGCACCCTGACACGGGCGCCAAGTACGTAAACCAGCAGTCCCGCGCCGAGAGCCGCGAGTATGAGCACCGTCGCAAGAGTCGGACTCCACATCCCGAGAGGCAGATTCACCGCAGCGGGGACGCCTGCAAAATCCAGTTTTAAAAGAGGTCCGAAGACATGACGGAGAGGATATTGCGCGAACACACCGAGCGCAACACACAGGAATGCGAGAACGGCTATGGGGAGACCCATAGCCCATCCGGCGGACTTGACTTCCTTCAGTCGTTCCGGCTTTTTCCCAAGAAAGACCGAATGAATGACCTTGATGAACGAAGCCAGGGTCAGCGCGCTTCCGAACATGGCGGCGATGAGAAACACCGGCCGGCCGACCTCTATAGTACCCTGATATATAAGCCACTTGGAAACGAAGCCGTTGAAGGGCGGGACGCCGGATATGGCCAGCGAGGCAATGAGCATCGACCAGAAAACAACCGGCATGGCCTTCGCGAGTCCGCCCAGGTCCTCGAGTTCCACGGTTCCCGTGCGTTTCTCCACAGCCCCGGCGCCCAGAAACAGGCAGCATTTGTAGATGGCGTTATTCAGCATATGGAACAAGCCCCCGATGATCCCAACCGCCGTACCGGTGGCAATCCCCATGATCATGTAACCCACCTGGCTGACGGCGTGGAAGGCGAGCAGCTTCTTGAGGTTGTGCTGGACGATGGCCATCATCACCGCGAGAATGATGGTCGCCGCGCCGATTATGAGGAGTACGAGACTAAGACCGGGAGTGAGGGCGAACATGAAGCACGATATCCGCACCAGGAGGTAGATGCCGAGGAGTTTATCGAGGCTGGCCGGCAGAAAGGCCATAACGCTCGCGGGAGCGCTTTCAGCCACCTTGGGGATCCAGGAATGCCCCGGCATCGCTCCCGCCTTCACCAGCGCGCTGGCTGCGAGAAGAAGGTAAGCGGTCGTGAGCCACCCGGAGTTCAGCGCGAGGGAGCGAATGTCGCTCATCGTGAATGTCCCGGTCATCTGCCACACAAGCGCAATACCAAGGAGCAGGGCGCAATCGGAGAAACCGACCATGACAAAGGTTTTCCCAGCGCCATCGCGGGTGTTATCCCCGCCGATGGTGATGAGGAAGAACAGGAGCACCGTAGTCACTTCCCATCCCACGAGGAGCACAATCATGTTATTGGCGAGAATCGCCGCCGCCGCTCCGCTCGATGTTATCAGCAGGTAGGCGTAATATTCTTTCAGACGGCCGGATCCTTTCATGAATCCGAAGGAGAACAGAACTACCAGCATAGTGATGACAGACGAGGCGAAGAGGATGAACCCGCTGAGCGCATCAGCCCGGAGATCGAAAGAAAACGCGATGCTCCCCAGAGAGAACCACGTATCCGCTGCCACAAGCTCCTGCCCGGAGAAGAACACGATGCCCGCATAATACGCCGCGATGGCTGTTCCCGTAAGCGCGAAAACCTCTTTCGCAATCCTCGGAAGAATCAGTATGGCCCCGCCGAAGACAAGCGGCACGATGATAGGATAGTAGAGAACGTTCATCTCAGACCGTCCCTTTCGCGGAATGCGCTAAGCCGGCCAGGAGTTTCGCGGCGGTCAACTCGACCGGCGTCGGGCCGGAGTCCTTCTTTATTTTCAATGTCGCCGCGCGGGATATCGTTTCCAATTCCCGGCCGGACATGACAAGGTTATTCGTTCCCCGCTCTATTACCGCCATGCGCTCGGTGCAGCAGTAGCAGGGGTCGACCGCCGCGGTAATGAGCGCCACATCCGCAATGGTGTGTCCGACGCAGGTTGCCTTGAATGAGGGAATGTTCATGTAGCTCGGCGCGCGAATCTTGTGCCGGATGGGCAAATTACCGCCGTCGCCGCGAACATAATGAAACACTTCGCCCCGCGGCGCCTCCGCATGGCCGATTCCCTCTCCCGCCGGCACCGCTTTGATATGGGCGTCGATGGGACCTTCAGGCATTGCGTCCATGCACTGCTTGATGATCTTTACCGATTCGATGATCTCGAGGAGACGCACCGCAGCCTTGGCAAATACATCCCCGCCTTCCCACGTGATGACTTTCCAGTCCACCCGGTCGTAGGCGGCGTATGGGTCGTCCGCCCGGATGTCGTCCGGGATTCCCGATGCCCGAACCGTCGGCCCCAGGGTGCCATAAGCGACTGCGTCTTTTTTCGAAAGCACACCTATTCCCTTGGTACGGGCATGCAGCACCGGGTCGTCGAGAACGGCGCCGGTAAGCATCTCGGTGGACGCCACTATCTTGTCCAATTCCCTGTGCACCCAGGGGAAATCTGCCGGATCGAGGTCGCGGCGGACACCTCCCGGTTTCATCATGGCGTAATGGTTACGGTTGCCGGTGAGTTTTTCGCAGATATCGAGTATCGGCTCGCGGTACTTCCATGCCCACATGAACACGGTATCGTACCCGATGAAATGACCGGCGAGCCCCACCCACAAAAGGTGGCTGTGAACGCGCTCGAGCTCGCAGATGATGGTGCGGATATAATCCGCCCTCTCGGGGACGGCGAATCCTCCCAGATCCTCCACCGCGAGGACATACGCCATCGGATGGGAAGTGGAGCAGATTCCGCAGATGCGCTCGACGAGGAACGGCACCTGGTCCCAGGTTTTCTGGGTGCTGAGCTTTTCTATCCCGCGGTGCATGTACCCGATACGGACGTCAACATCCACTACAGTCTCGCCCTCGACATACAGGGTGAAAAACTCCGCCTCTTCGAGCAGAGGGTGAAACGGGCCGAGGGGAATGATGGTTCGCTTCATGATTCGGACTCCTTGAAACCGCGCCGTAACGGGTATACTTCCGCAGGCCAGTCATCCGCCATAAGGATTCTCCTCGGATCGGGGTGGCCGGTGAATTTGACGCCGAGCAAGTCGTAAATCTCCCGTTCGATCCAGTTGGCCGCGGGCAGGAATGCAGCTATGGACTCGATCTCGGGTGAAGGCTTCTTTACCGTGGTTTTCACTGTGATCAACTGGTGATCTCCGGGAAACATGAAATGGTAGAGAATATCGATGCCGCTCCGGGTATCCGCGCCGGTGGCTATGGCGAGCCTTCCGCCCAGTTCCTCGTACATACAGCGGCAAACGGCGGGAATGTCCTCCTTCTGTACCATGACATACACCCGACGGTCGTTCTTGACGAACTCGTCAATAATAGCGCCGCCGAATTTCTCCCGTATCGCTGTCAGTGCCTTCATACCGCTCATATTTCACTCCTACAGGGCCTTGAGCGCTTTGACCACGCCGAGGATTATGGCTTCCGGCTTGGGTGGGCAGCCGGGGACATAGGCCACGATTGCGTTGGGGTCGATTTCCTTTACCACCTCGTCCAGGGGATACTGATCTACGTTGTAGCTGTCCCGAAACATGGTCTTCGACAAGGCGCATGAGCCGATAGCGAACACCACACAGGGCTTGGCGGTCTGCTTGTAAAGCTCGATGAACCGGGGCTTGACATGGCGGTTGATAACTCCGCTCACCAGAAGGGCGTCGGCGTGACGGGGGCTTCCCACCAGCTTGATGCCAAACCTCTCCACGTCAAACCGCGGGGTCAGCACATCGAGTATCTCGATGTCGCAGTTGTTGCAGGGCGACAGAGCGACGTGGTAGACCCACGGTGATTTTTTAAGCGCCCAGCGGGTAATGCTCATTGCAAGCTCCTTATCTCCCCTGCCTTTGGCATCCCCCCTTAATAAGGGGGAAATTTTTGGGGAGGTTCTTATAAATCCAATAAAATGTTTATATAGTTATAGTAGTAATTTTCTTTTTCCCCCCTTAATAAGGGGGGCAGGGGGGATCAACTCTTTTCGAATAGCAACTTTACGAGATACTCGAATTTTGATTTTACCATCCCCCGAACGCAAAGACAAGCCCCAAAACCGCGAGAAGTGTAACCGGCCCCCAGAAAAACCTGAGCGCCTGGTCGATGCGGACCCTCGGATTCGTGTTCCGCACCAGCACGATGAGTACCACGACCGCGAGGTATTTGACCAGCCCCCCCGCAACGCCGGTCACAGTCATCTGTATCCCGCCCATGAGAAGAACCACAATGAAGAGGGGCATCACGGCCATGAGCATGGTTTTGGTAATCCTGATGACCGCAAGCAGCAGTCCGGAATACTCCGTAATGATTCCGCCCATAAGTTCCTGGTCGGCTTCAGGGATATCGAAGGGAACGAGTCCGAGTTTGGCCTGCGCGCTCATGAGAAGCACCACGAATCCGATAATTCCGGACGCGCTCCACAGATTCCAGCCATGAAGGGCCTGTGCAGAGATGATCGCGCCCATGTGAAAGTTGAACCCGGTCTTCATAATCATAGTGGCAACCACGATAAGGAAGGGGAGTTCATATCCCAGGATCAGTTTCATCTCCCGCGAAGCGCCCACCGAGCTGAAAGGATTTCCCGCCGCGCTCGCTCCCAGAATCATGGCCGCCGCCGGGATGATCAGGAGATACACCAGCACAACGACATCGCCGATGAATCCGGCGCCCGGTCTGATGACTGCCCATCCTAACAGCGCCGCCGCAAGAGTGATTCCCGCAAGTCCCACGAACGGCGCAGCGAGGAATACCGTACGGCCAGACCCCTCGGGGACCAGCGTTTCTTTCCCGAAAAGTTTGAGAATGTCCGCCGCCGGCTGGTACCACGGCGGGCCGATCCTGGCCTGGACGCGGGCGGTTACCTTGCGGTCGAGCCAGCTCGTCGCAAGCCCGAGCACAAGTATTCCCATGGCTAAAACCGCCCACAGCGCTACTGAAGTCAATCCATGTGTGACCACGATATCCTCATATTTTATCCGAATTTCTTATCAGATCCTGAAACGAGTTCAGGATGACACCTGTCATGCCGAACTTGTTGCCGCTTCGCGGGAACGATGAAACCGTTTCGGCATCTTTATCTGCACCTGTCATGCCGAACTTGTTGCCGCTTCGCGGGAACGATGCAAGCGCAGCGCATCTTTTAGCAACCGTTTCGGCATCTATCCCATCCCATCGTCACATTCTCCGTATATAGGTCCGGTAGCCGACCGTATGAGACCCGAGCACCATCTCATCTTTTCCGGCGTAGACCTCGTTGGCTTCCTTGAAGATAATAGCGCCGGTCGGGCAGGTGGCGACGCACGCCGGCTCCTTTCCTTCCTCCAGCCGTGAGGTGCACAGGTCGCACTTCCCCATGGGGAAAAGGCCGAGTTTCATCCCGCGGCTTAATACCCCGAATGGGCAGGCCAGCACGCAGCTCCTGCACCCAGTACACCGGAACGGGTTACGGCGCACCACTCCGTCCTCATCCCGAATCATGGCTTCGTTGGGGCAGGCGCCTGCGCAGGCAGGGTCCTCGCAATGGCGGCATACCACCGGAAGTGTTCCCACACCGTCGACCTCCGTGCTTTGAAGGGTGAGTGCGCCCAGCCGGATGCGGTGGCAGGCGACCGAATGCGCCTGGCACCCGATGCATAAATCAAGCTGTACGAAAAGTTTTTTCACCAGCCGTTTACCTCGACGAGATTGAGCCAGCCCATGCGATCGGTGAGGGAACCGTCCCCATACCTCACCGTTGACGATCGTACCGGCGGAGCGGGAGGTTCTTTACCGATCTGCGTTAAAATCATTTTCACCATTTCTGCCGATGGCTCGCCTTTATCCGGCGCCGGTTCTGAAGGCACTGCGAGCAGTATGTTGCCCGATGTATAAGCGAGCCGTCTCATAAGCTCCCCGCTCGAAGGCGCCTCCCCGGGCGCTTCCACTAAAGACAGGAGATGTTTCCCGTTATAGGTCCCTTCCGCCTCAAGCCAGAGTGCGGTCGGGAACACCAGATCGGCCATCCGTGTCGTGTCATTTTCAAAGGGGGCGCCGACAGCGAGGAACCGCAGGGAAGCGCGCGCCTTCCGCATGGATTCTCCGAATCCACCCCGGGCAAGATCCGCTCCGAGCACGAGAAGCGTATCCACCTCGCCTCGCCCGGCAGCCGCAAGAAGGGTCTCGACGGGTTCCTTTTCTTTCAATGCCAGACTGACGCCCAGGGTATTTGCATACGAAAAAACCGGCAGCAGCTTCCTGTCATCGCCTGTGGCCCTGACCACCAGCCCCGCCAGGGCGGCGGTTACAGGATCCTGTGTTTCGAGAATCAAAACGGCCGAAGAAGCCTTCATGAATGTTTTTGCAAGGTTCGCCACAGCGGTATCCCCGGGTGCGGAAATATGCTCCCTGACTACCCTCATCCAGCCGGGACCGTCATTCCCCGATTCATCGACAAGACATCGGAGCAGCCCGGCGAGCGTTTGACGTTCCGGTCCGGGAAAGTACACCGTTGCGAATCGCGAGGTTCTATTACGGCCGTTCGAAATCACTGCGAGTGTATTGCCTCTGCGGGCGTGCTTTGCCCCGAGGATAGGACCCGCGATGACCGGACCTATCTCAAAGGGATCTCCCACCGCGATACTGCAGGTGCAACGGGCAATCTCTTCGATGGCGGGCACCCTGTCTGTGACCCCGGTATCGATCAGAGACCGGCACACTTCGTCGTCCCCCGTGGGGAAATACGCGGCCATGCGGCCGCCCGCGAGACACGTCCTGGTAAATTCCGAGGCGAGAACGGCATCCTCCACGGAGACATCGCCGCTGATAATGACGCCCGCCGACCTGGCAGCGGAGAATTCGCGCGCCGCCATTTCGAGGGCAGCCGGCCAGACGACCGGTTTCCCGTCCGCTTTCGGTTCGATAAGACGGAAGGGATGATTAATAAGTTCGAGGGCGTAATTCCCCTTGCTGCAGAGTTTTCCGCCGAAGACTGAATCCCTGCGGGCATACTCGAGCCCGGCTGCCTCGCCGAAGCGGTTCTCGATTATGAAAGGGCACCCGAGGGAGCAGAGGATGCAGGATGTCTGAGCGGCATGCTCCATAGTCTTCACCTATGACCCGAATACGTTGGGATAATCCTTGATAAGCGCATAGTTCATGTCGGGGCCGTCCTTGCACAGGTAGTACGGCCCTACGTTGCACCTTCCGCACTTTCCCGTTCCGCAGCTCATGCGCCGGTTCATCGAGATGTAGATTTGCTCCGGCTTGTACCCGATGCCCAGGAGTTTCATGGTGACGAATTTTAGCATTATCTCCGGTCCGCACATCACCGCGTAGCTGTCAGGAATGGAAACATCGAGGTCGTCAAGGATCGTGGTAACCACCCCGACACGGTCTATCCATCCGGGCGCTCCGGTGTCCACCGTGTTCGTGAAAGTAACTTTGTCGATAGCGTTCCACTGCTCATAGGAACTGCGGTATACGAGGTCGCCCGGTGATTTGGCGCCATATTTGATGGATACTTTTTTGTATTGGTCTATCGTGTCGAACAGGACAAATAAAAGCGACCGCAAGGGTGCGAGACCGCAGCCGCCGCCTATCACAAGCACTTCTTTCCCCTTCAGCTTATCAACTGGGTATCCTTTACCGAAAGGGCCGCGCAACCCGACGTTGTCTCCCTCATTCAGTGCATGGAGCGCTTCGGTGACAGTCCCGGCTCTCAAGATGGTAAATTCAAGGGTTTGGAGCCGGTTTGGAGACGACGATGGTGTGAAAGGTCCTTCACCCACTCCGGGGACAGTCAACTGCATGAACTGCCCGGCGATGAAAGGTATCTCACGCGCAGGCCGCACCACGAGAGTCTTTATTGTGGGGGTTTCCACGATAATCCGTTCCACAACTCCTTCCAGCGGCATGTATGGATTGAGATCGCTCATCGTGCCTCCGCTCCCATAAGTTCCTTGTCCAAAGCAGTAAAAACTTTCCGCATATCTATCTTCCCCATGCAGCCCTCGATGCACCGTCCGCAGCCGGAACATGCTTCGAACCCGAAATTCACCGGGTAATACTCAAATTTATGGAGATAGCGATGCCGGAACCGTTCCATAAGCCCCAGCCTCGGCGAGCTTCCGCCCGCCATTCTGGAGTAGCCTGCATACGAGCAGGAATCCCACGCCTTGCTGCGCAGGTACTTCCCGGCGTCCCCTTTCTGGTCGCTGAGCAGGAAGCAATGGCAGGTGGGGCATGAGAACAGGCACGCCGCGCAGTTCACGCACGTGCTTACATGCTCGAACCACTGTTCGCTTGCCCGCATGGCTCCGAGGAGTTCCCGGCGGTTTCTGGAGATACTGTAATCCTTGTTTATCTCCTCGACTTTTTGGGCCGCCTCTTTCCGGGCGGTCTCCCGTTCGGCCATCTGGCCGGGGGTCGCTGCTTTACATAGGGAGGCATAGCGTTCCATGACAGCGGCGCCCTTGTCCGAGCCTGCCTCGATGATGTACCCGCCGCTTACTTTGGAGAGATTCAGGTCGAACCCGCTCACGGCGTAAGGTCGTATCCCGGCGCGGGTGCACAGGCAGGTATCGCGGGGCTCGGTGCAGTCCGCGGAGATTATGAACGTTTTGCTGCGTTTCTCGCGGTAAAAAATATCGGTAAAAGTATCCTGGAGAAAAATAACGTCAAGGGATCTGATCGATTCGATGTCACATGCAGCGGCGCCTGCGATGGTCACCGGTTGTGCCTGAAAGGGCGCTTCCATACCTTCCTTCGAGGGGTATTCTGCGACTTTCAAGCGCCCGCTGAAGAGAAACATCTTTACAGGCTGGCTCGGCCTGTATCCGAAAAAGAGATACTCCTGCCCCTGTTTACGCAGTGAATAGGGGTATAAATCCGTACCGTCGCAGCCCTGGACGGTCTGGGGCGCGTATACCTTTTCCTTTTCCCCGATCAGGTCGAGGAGCCCGGCTATATCGGTCTGTGTGATGAAGGCGGTGTCACCCTTCTGAGTCATGATTTGTCCTCATCATCCGGTTCTGCCGAAGCGTCTTGTTTTTTCGGCAGGTGGACTGTGAAACACGACCCAATGCCGGGTGTGCTCTCGACATTGATGTATCCTTTGTGGACTTCAACAATCCGTTTTACGATAGCGAGCCCAAGCCCGGTCCCGGTTTCCGTTGAAACTTCTTCTTTTCCCTGGGTACGCACACGGAAGAATTCATCGAAAATAAAAGGGAGGCTTTCCTGCGGAATCCCGATTCCTGTATCCGATATGCTGATGGACAAGGCATCTCCCTTATCATATACTTTTATCGCGATCGAGCCGAATTTTTTGTTGTACTTGATGGCATTGGAATAGAGATTCATAAAGAGGAGCACGAGCGCTGCGCTGTTCCCTGTAATCGGAGAGATGCCTGCGGGGATGTCGAAAGTCACGGTAATATTCTTTTCTTCGGCCTGGACGTTCATCAAATCGAACGATTCGAATAATACATTACGGATATCGACCTCTTCGAGATTCTCGAATATGGTTGTCTCCTGAATCCGCGCCATGCTGAGCCACTCGTTCACCAGGGAAAGAAGCCACATGATACGGCACTTGCAGCGGGACAATACAGCGATCTGTTTTTCTTCCATCCGCCCGCAGATGCCGGCGAGGAGAACCTCGATGTACTCCTCCACTGCGACCAGAGGGCTGCGCATCTCGTGGGTGATGATGGAAACGAAGTTTTCCCTGATCCGCCAATTCTCCTCCCGGAGTTTGCGGGTCTGGAGGAGGAGATCCCGCTTTTCCATGCCCCGGCTTACTATCAGCCGCAGTTCATCGGGGGTGAAGGGTTTGGGGAGAAAATCCGATGCCCCATGCTTCATCGCCTCAACCGCAGATTCGATGGTGGCATGGCCGGTGATCACCACGATAACGATGGTCGGATCGATGTCGAGTATATTACGAAGGATATTGATGCCGTTTTTCCCGGCAAGCTTCATGTCGAAGAGGACGAGATCCGGGTGCGCTGTCAACACCTTTTTCAGACCTTCCTCGCCCTCGTAAGCAGTAACAATGGAGTAGCCCTGGCGGCTGAGGACCTGCGCGCAGGAATCGTGCATGACTTCTTCATCGTCAATCACGAGAATGGTTTTGGTATTTTTTTTATCTCTACGGGACATCGCCGCCATGAAGATTTCTGCCTCCGTTCGAATCCGCTCGCGGGAGTGTGTTACACCACCCGCCTCAATTACCAACCGTGACGGGTCAAAGACAAAATCACCGTGAGCCGTCTCCCGGTCACTTTCTAAAAGCACTATACCTGAAGATATCATTCCTGTCCATGGATGCAGCTATACTGCAAAGAATTTCCTACAATGGAATGGCTCCGTTCCGCTTCGGACGGAGTCATCATGCTAGTTAAGAAAGAGCAATTATAGTGCCAGACACGTCCGAGAGGATGGCAATCGAGTACAAGTGCTTATTATTTATTGAGAATTAATATAGGGAACGGAACAGGTGGCCTGCGGCGTCGACAACCATCTGGGGAATTTTTCATCAGAAGTGGGGAAAAATACCCCGCCGGAAATTTCTGATGTTATGAGTGATATGAGTCGATGTCGCTAATCTCAATACAGTTCATTTAAAAATTTTTGAACCACGAAAGTCACGAAAAACACGAAATTTGTTATTCATTTTTTTAAAAAAATCATTTTTCGTGCCTTTCGTGTGTTTCGTGGTTAAAGATCCTTCCTTTTTTCGCTTAAGTGAACCGTATTGTCGCTAATCTCGTACCTTTTCATTTTGTTACGGAGCGTCTTGCGGTCTATTCCCAGCATGCGTGCTATAAGCGACTTGTTGTGGCCGTAAAGCTTGAGCATCTCAATAATGTGTTCACGCTCGATCTCATGGAGCTGGTGAGCCTGATGGTTGACAGAAAACCCGCATGGCGCATCAGTCCCGAAGTTTCCGGACACCCTGAACGGATCCACCTTATCATCATCGCACAGCATGACCGCCCGGTTCATCAGGTGCTCAAGCTCTCTGACGTTTCCGGGCCATGAGTAATTCATCATGGATTCAACGGCGCTTTCGGTGATCCTTACGGGGGCTTTCACCTTTTTATTTTTGAGGAACTTTGTGAGGAAATAATCAGCGAGAAGAGGAATATCTTCCCGCCGTTCTCTGAGCGGGGGGAGATGAATAGGGATGACATTGATGCGGTAGTAGAGATCTTTGCGGAACATTCCCCGCTTTATTTCCTGCTCCAGGTTTGTATTGGTGGCGGCGATAATCCGGACATCCACTGCGATGAGCTTCTGACCGCCCACAGGTGTGATTTCATGTTCCTGGAGCACACGGAGAAGCTTGCTCTGGATTTGCAGGCTCATGTTAGCGATTTCGTCGAAGAAAAGAGTGCCCTTGTGCGCTATTTCAAACCTGCCGATCCGATTGGTGATCGCGCCGGTGAACGATCCTTTCTCGTGGCCGAACAGTTCGCTTTCGATAAGTGTATCAACGAGGCCGCCCGAATCGACAGTGATGAAATTGTTGTTTCGCCGCGGGCTGTAATAATGGAGCGCACGAGCAACCAGCTCTTTACCCGTGCCGGTTTCCCCCGTAATAAGCACCGAGCATTCTGTCCGGGCCGCTTTTATGATGAACCGTTTCAGCTCTTTCATCACCGGACTTGCCCCGACAATGGTATCAATTCCGGCGGCTGAGCAGCCCCGCCCGGTTCGGGATTGATCGTTCTCATTCCTCCGCGCCTGGAGGGCCCGTGAGAGAACCGTTCGGAGCATATTCGGAGTAAAAGGCTTCGGAATAAAATCCCGGGCGCCCAGTTTCATTGCTTCCACAGCCGTTTCGATCGTCGGGTAGCCGGTGATGACGATGGCAATCGTTTCAGGATAGTCAGTCTGGATTATTTTAAGAATGTCGAAACCGCTGATGCCGGGCATCTTGAGATCGAGGATTACTGCATCGAACTGACGTTCGCGGAGCTGTGAGAGTCCCTGTCTGCCATTTTCCGAGAGCCAGACATCGCATCCTTTACGGGAAAGAATCTGGTAACAGGAATCCCGCATAACCGGTTCGTCATCGATGACCAGTATAGTATAAGAGACGTTCATGCGTCCGCCTCCTCAACCGGCAGTTCTACTGTAAAAACTGCGCCGCCGCTTTCACTGTTCCGAGCCGCAATCAAGCCCCCGTGACGCTCGATGATTCCATAACTTACCGCAAGCCCCAGGCCGGTGCCGTGACCGCACTTTTTGGTGGTGAAAAATGGGTCGAAAATGCGACCGATGTGTTCCGGCGGAATTCCGGGACCTGTATCGGCGAACTGAACCTCGACTACCCGTTTGTCGTCCTCATTTATCTTTATGCAGTTCATGACTGTCAGGGTTCCGTGCACATCCATTGCCTCGGCGGCATTTCGTAAGATGTTTTCGAATACCTCCTGAATTTGCGAAGCATCCACGATAACCCTGGGGAGCGAGCTGTCGAGATTGACTGCAAGCTGGATATGTTTAAAAATCGGCTCACAACGAAGGTTGTTGAGAGCCTCGGTGATAATAATGTTGACTTCGGCGGGGTTCAATTGCGGATGGCTCTGGCGGGCAAAATCAAGGAGACTCTTGACTATGTTCCTGCAGCGGTTCGATTCGCGGATGATTTTCTCCACGTTCGAATATCGGGGGTCATCGGGCGACATGTCTTCAAGAACAAGGTTGGAATACACGACGATACCACACAGCGGGTTGTTTATCTCGTGAGCGACTCCTGCGGCGAGCTTGCCGAGAGTGGACAGCCGCCTGGCCTGGTTTATTTCCTTGCGGATGGTCTTTATTTGTGTGTCTTGTTCGCGTATCGAAGAAATCATGTGGTCAAAGGCTTTCCCCACAACATCCACCTCATCGCCGCCCCGAGGATGATAGTGCGACCCGGCTTTCGGTTCTATCATCTGCTGCGCCTGAATGGCAAGGTCCTTGATGGGCCGGACGATCCTTTTGGAGAGCATGAACCAGGCGGCGAGGGCGCAGAACATACTGAAAACGATAACTCCCACAATAATTATTGCATGGTGTTTTCTGAGGTTGAGAAAAGCGCTTTCATATAACCCAACCGATAACATTCCGATCACTTTCCCGTCAACACCCCTTATAGCATCAAACGCCGCAATAAACTGCCTGCCTGACACCATAGTGCGTTTGATGATACGGTATGTATATGTCATGGAATCTTCAAGGATGTCATCATGGACTATAGTCCCCAAAACAGGAGATCCATGTTCGGGCGCGGTGTTGGCTGCTATGCAGAGCGTTCCCTGATACAGCGCGACCATGCCGGCCTCATTTCCGATTCGCAGATCGTTTGCGAATACTGCATTTTTAACGCTGTCTACGATACTACGGTTCCCGTTCAGGAGCTTCCCTCCGATAAGTATCCCAATCATGCGTTTGTCGTCACCCGCGATTGGAACGGCCGCTTCAATCATCATGCCCGATTCGATTCCGGTTACACCATGAGAGTCAGCATTGTACTGCGAAACTGCCGGAAAGACGATTCTTTCTGCGAGGTCGTCGCTCTCTTCCTTTAGGATTGAACGGGGAACGATAACAGTGCCGCTAGCCGGATTGCCTGTTTTAATGACTCGGGCCACGAGTGCATCATACAGCAAGCTGTCGCCGGATAGATCGGGATGATGCGCTCTGAGGATTACTTTACCCAAAGGATCCGTCACGGTAAGCACATCCATTTCGCTCACGTTTCTCACTTCCTGGAGCGCAATGAGCAGAGTGTGTATGTCGCCGGCGATCAGCGCCCCCTTCACCGTTTTGGTGCGGAGAGAAGTGAACGTAAGAATGGTCTGAATCTCGGCTATCCTGTCTGTATACACCTTTCGAGCCATGGAAAGGTCTTTTTCAAGTCTCTCCTGGGTTTGATGCAGCGACCATTCCCTGATCAGGTAGACACTGATTACGGCAGCGGTTATACCCATGATAAACACTGCGATGAAAAAGCTGATGAAAAGTTTGACACGGAGCGAGGTGTTCATGCTTGTCAACCAGAAGAACCGTTAGAATTGACTCTTAAAAGGAAATATGGAGTCGTGAGTCAATGTTGTCAATATGAAAAGAAAGAGGGGTCATCCCCCATTTTTTATTCGGCGATAGATATGCCATATTACTTATCTGCTCTTTAGATAAAATCCCCCCGCCGCATAAAGCGGCGACCCCCTTATTAAGGGGGTAAAAGCTTGCCTGCCAACATGATTCCCCCCTTAATAAGGGGGGATGTCCGAAGGACAGGGGGGATTAGTCCTTCACGAGGACTTGAACCCAAGAATATTTTCATAAATATTTTCTCGTGGAACGATAAGGATCATAAAGAGTTACAAAATATTGATTTAAAATATAGGGGATGGCCAGGAAAAGAAAGAGGGGTCATCCGATGAATGCTGACCAGGCATAACTTAATGAATATACTCAGCAATTAGATAGGATTCTGCCCGGAGAGATGCATGAACATGGGTTTTGCAGGATGAATTTGGTGGGCGATACAGGATTCGAACCTGTGACTTCCTCCTTGTAAGGGAGGCACTCTGAACCAACTGAGTCAATCGCCCGTGCGGGAAGGTTGTTTTGCCTTACGGTTCGTTTTGGCCGGGGTTTGTTGAGGCGTGGTGTTCTCGGGAGGGTTTTCAATTTTCCGAAAACCAATCATAAGCGCAATCGGCATGGCAACAAGATAGCCGACCACAAGAATTATCGGACCGAGGGTAAGGGAAGTAATACTGTTTGCGCCGCCTATGGCCAGAAAGATGTATCCGAGAATAATCACACCAATGGCGGCGTAATAAAATTTCAGATTACGGCTGAAATCAATTTTTTCTATTTTCCCAGGGCTTTTACGGGGCGGCATGGCGTATCCTTTCTCGAAACCGGAACAAAGCTAAAATAGTACATCCCGATGGAAGGTGTCAAGAAGTTTGTCAGGGAAGTCGCTTGACTTTGAAAAGGTAAAAGGTTATTTTTCAAAAATTGATGATCCGGTAAAAAAGTAATTTTTACATTATTTTCTGGTGTTTTTAAACCTCACCCCCTGTCCCCCTCTCCTAGTCAGGAGAGGAGGTAACTCATTACTGGATATGTTTTTACCCTCTCCTGGATAGGAGAGGGTGGCCGAAGGCCGGGTGAGGTTTTCGTCAATTCAGAGAGCTTTTTAATACTTTTTGCCGGATCATCATATTTCATAAACGCATTTTTTTGCATAGAAGCGGCAACAAGTTCGGCATGTCGTCATGTAAAGTTTTCTTTTGAATTCTTTTGTATACCCATATCAGGAGGAAAGAGATGTTATTCAAACCCGAGGGAATCGCCCCCGCCATGCTGACCGCATTTGATGAGGATGGTTCCATAAATGCGGAAGTTATGGGAGATATAGTTGATTTCTGTTACAACAGCGGCTGCAAGATGGTTTTCACCGTATCGAGCGTCGGTGAATTCGTGCATATGGAAACAGAGGAAGCCTGCCATCTTATGAGCATAGTAAAAAAAGCCGCCCGGGGGCGCTTTCCGGTCCTGGCCGGGGTTACCGCCAGCCATATCGAGAAGTCCATCGATCTTGCCAAATGCGCCCGTGAGCTCGGCTGCGATGGCATTGTCTGCTCTCCTCCCTACTACTACACAGTCACACAGGAGATAATCGAGCGTCACTATGAGATGCTTGCAGAGGCGGTTCCGGATATGTCCATCGTGATGTACAATATTCCGCTCTTTTCCACCCCTCTTTCCTATGACCTCGTGAAACGGGTGTCGCAGATTCCCAATGTGGTCGCCATGAAAGATTCCTCTGGCAGCATGGTCGATCTTATCCACTTCATGGACAAATGCCGCCTCGTCGGCTCCGATATCAACATCCTCGCGGGACGCGAGGAGATCGTCTTCCCCGCCACCATGATGGGAGGCAAGGGCGCCATGGTCGGCACCGCGAACATCTTTCCGGAGATCATCGTGCGTATCTACAACGCCACTCTCGCCGGAGACTTCGATACCGCCCGCTCGCTCCAGCTTGCCATCTGTCTTTCCATCCGTACCATGTTCAGCGTGCCGTTCCCGCTGGGGTTCAAGGCGGCGATGGAAGTACGCGGATTCAGGATGGGCCCGCCGAAAGCGGCTCTCACCGAAGCCGACAAGATTCGCACCGAGGGATGCAAGAAACGCCTCCATACCATCCTTTCCGAACTCTGCGAGTATGCGGATATCCCGCTCATCCGTGGAAGAGGGTAAAAAGACAGCCCAAAGCCCAAAGGGAAAAGACAAGGATGAAGGATGAAGAGAAGAGATAAATACAAGAAAAATACAACCCCTTTTCTGATACGGAGAGGGGGTTTTTATTGGGGGTTATAGCGTTTCTCACACGAAATTATCAATGCCAATTTTTGATAATCATGATATTTTTCTGTTGACAATTATATATCAATGCCGATATTGGCATTAACTACGGTAAGTCCATCGGGCAGAGGAGGATGCATGATGAACTCCAACACTACTCAAATGAAGGTATCGGTTATTATCACCCTGACATTGACCATTGCGCTTTCCGTGGTTCTGTCCTGCGTCCGGTCATCCAACGAGAGCCTTCAGAACATCATCACCGCGGCGGAACGTGGAGATACGATGATCACAAGGGGGCGAGGGACGTATACCTGGGAACAGCTGAGTGTGAGACCGGGAACATCAATTCCGGATTATCACTATAAGTATGTCATCGATTTTGCCTTTGACGGCTCAAGAATTAACCGGAACGCGGTAAATAGCTTGGATTCGACTCACTTTCCCCAGGAAGAGCGGTATGCGTTCGACGGCAAAAAGGCCTGTCGCCTGACACTTCAGAGAGAAGAAAAAGACGGCCCCCTAGTTCGGTCGGGGCACATATCCTATGTACCCGAAGACAGGATGTTTCCCATCCGATACTGCACCGATCCAAGATTTGTCGGAATGACTATGCTGGGCACTCCGGTCGGCGCTTATCTCCGGGCGCTTTCGAAAGGTTCATTTCAGGATAGAAGGATTGAGAATTTACGAGTGCTCGGCAGGGAGGTGGTGGATGATGTCCAGTGCATAAAGATCGGTTACACCATTTTGAGAGACAATGCTGCTGACAGCATATCCGTCTGGATCGCTCCCGACCGGATGTACAGGATCGTGAAAATGGCTCCGTCTCCGATAGTGCAAGTGAACTATAGAAATTTCGGAAAAAACCTGTGGTTTACCAAAGAAATACTGATCGATACCACCTCCGGTATCCTTCGCTGGACGTTTCATGACGACTGGGTGATCAATACTCCCCTGCCGGATTCACTCTTTACCATCAGGTTCCCGCAAGGGATCAGCGTGAGCGACCTGACGGGGAAGGAGTAGTGCAGCAGAGCGGCCAGGTGAAAAGAATGTCTGAACCACTGACGCGTATGATGTAAGCGTCTTTTCTTTTCTTCTGGATTCTGGCTCCTGACTCCTGTCTCCTCTCTTCTTCTCAATACCTCATTTTCGCCACCACGCTCGTATCGATATAGATGTCCCCTGCAAAGGCTGAAGGGGCGCTCCGGTCGCGCACCCGGACGCTCAGGCTGAATTGGGGGTATCCCATGCGCCCGGCGTATTCCAGGGCGCTTTCCCGGGAGATGCGGAGCGCCGTCTCCTTTGCGTCATCCAGCTTGCGGAAGACATGCATTCCCTCAGGAGAATAGAGGAGAAACCGCCCCTTGCCGTCCGGAATGATGTGCTGGTCGATGTGCATGCCGCCCGCGCCGGAAGCAGCTCCGACCGCGTTGGCCACCTCACCCCACTGCGGGATGACCACCTCTGCGGAGAGATGGCTTTCGATGCCATCGAGCATGAGGCGCGCCGGAGCGCCGATACCGACCAGGGGGGTTTTAAGACGGTAGGCGACCTCGATTTTGTCACTTGCCCCGAAAGTCCCGCCGCAGTATGCGCACCCCGGAAACGAGCGGTCTTCGACGCCGCCCGCCAGTATCTCGGTGATGATCGAGGCGGCGGCAAGACGGTGGATCTCTGACCATATCCGGCGTACCAGTTCACCTCTTGGCAGGCCGGAGCGCTCGGTGTACAGCTCCAGAATGATTTCGGCGGCGCGAAGGTTCCACTTATTTACTTTCCCTTCGGCGACCATGATGTCGGTGGGGGTCAGCCCGCTCCGGCGGATAATTCCCAGCTCTTCGAGCCGCTCTGTCCCCAGGAGCGAAAAATAGGGATAGGAAAGCTGACGGGCGAGTTCTATCACCGAGACCGGGCTGTTTTCAAGGATTCCGAGAATCTTCCTCTCACGGTCGGTCAAACCCGCAGGGTTATCAGGTGTGCGGACCATTACATAGAATGTCCCCGGCTGCACGAGGGCGTAGTCGGAGCCGCTGAATCCCTGCATACGCGCCAGCGTATCGAGGACATGCGGATGTTCGGAGGCAAGAACGCTCATCGGCACCGCACGGCGGGGGCCGACCTGCACCCTTTCATGCTCCCAGCGGACAGCGCTGTCTCCGCCGAGGCCGAGGGTGCGTATATCGGTGGCGTGAATGGAGGTAGTGTACCGTCCCACAGAGGCGCCGCGTCCGGTGCTCTTGGCGCTTCCGCCTTCGATGACTGCGATGTCGGTTGTGGTGCCTCCCAGATCGGCGAGCACGCAGGATTCCCGCCCGGTCAGGAAGCGCACTCCCTCCACCGAAGCAGCCGGGCCGGAAAGGATCATCCGCACCGGTTTTTCCTTCGCCTCGGAAGCGTTCATCAGCATACCTTCGGTAGTGACCAGCCTCACCTGGGCGGGCATGGAGAGCTCTTTCACCACCGCGCCGATGGAGTCGATCAGCATGGTTATAACAGGAAGAAGCCGGGCGTTCAAAAGCACGGTATGCGCCCGCCGCACCGAGTCAATGTCGTCGGTCAACTCGTGTCCCATGGCCGCCGGAACTGCGAACCGCTCGCGGAGAATGCGGAAGGCCCGAATCTCGTGGCCGGGATTGCGGGTTCCCATGTAAGAGGAGAGAGCCAGCGCCTCCATACCTTTTTCGATCATCATTCCCGCTAAAGAGACCAATGACTCCTCATCGAGCGGCTCGATTTCCAGGCCGTAGATGTCGTGTTTCCCGGTCACAGCGGCCTTGATATCACCCGATCCTACGGTTACCCGTCCTGCCACATCCTCATCATAGCCGATCAGGATAAGGCCGGTACGCGCCCCTTTTTCCTCGACAATGGCGTTGGTGGCAAGGGTGGTGGAGATGGCGAGACGGCCGGCGGTTTTACGGAGCGTTTCAGGAAGAGTGAGCAGGGCGTTCCTTATGCCGATGGACAGGTCATGGTGGGTGGTGGGAGATTTTCCGGAAGCGAGCACCCGGTGTTTGCTCAGCGAAACCGCCACCGCATCGGTGAAAGTTCCGCCGGCGTCCACCCCGATCACCAGGTCGATCCCCCCGGACGGCGCCTGTTCTGTCGAGGGAATCGCACGGAATTCACCGTCATAGAACCAGCATTGTTCGTAATCATCCCGGAAAACCGGGGTCTCACCTTCTCTTTTCCCCTGCGCTGCGATGACCTCGTCGATGCCGCCGAGCGCCAGGGTCTCGCCCGGTTCGAGGACCAGGAAGCGCTCGCTGTCCCATCTTCCCGATACGAGATCGAGAATGAGGCTGAGATCGCCCAGCACCTCCTCGAATTTCCAGTTCCGCGCCTCACAGAACTGAAGGGCTTTTTCACGCAGTGCATTGCCTCCGGGCAGGCCGCTCTCCACATACGCGCCCCGTGAATAGTTCCTGATCCAGGCCTGCTCCTGGTGCTCGATGATGAAACGGGCGAGGTCCTCCGCGCCGAACCGCTCACGGTAGGTTTCGTACTCCTCCTCATACTGCTGGTAAACCCCGGCATACTTTTCGGACATGCCCGGCTGGAGTTTTCCGCTGATGAATCCGGGGGTGAACCAGTAGGTGCCGGGAGCATTGGAAAACTCCTCCAGGTAGCGCTCTTTCGAGCCGAGAAAGAGGGTGATGCAGTCATGCGCCCGGGGCACCACGAGAGGATATTTCCGGCTGGATATACCCAGAGTCCCGCGCGAACAGATGCCGTAGCCCAGGAGAATGGCGTCGAGCGGTTCGTTCGCTTCTTCGGCGGCGGCGATTTCCTGACGGACAAGCGTTTGGAGACGTGCAGGCTCACGGTGCAGGCCCTGCTCCAGCCAGACTTCCTCAAGCTGCACATCGGGGGGGATTTTCGCGCGTAGTGAATCGATTTCTTTACGGAGTACCCCGCAGATAATGAGTTTGTATCGTTTGATAAGAAACCTCAAATCAAAGTGAAGAATACAGAAGACAGAAGTCAGAAGACAGAATAAAATATCATATTATCAGATAAGATTCGCGATTGCGAATAGATGCCGAAACAAGTTCGGCATGACACTTGTCATCCTGAACTCGTTTCAGGATCTAACCCTCTAAATATTGAGACTGACTCTAATATTCAGACTAACTATCCTTTTATACCCAGCTCCATGAAGAGAAGTATGTTTTCTTTGGCGGACGGTGTGAGCGGATCGTAGAACGGAGTCGCCGACTGGGAGAGAATATATGGCGCACCGGCGCCGCGAGAGTCATCCAGGCAGGTTTTCACCGCCGCACGGAGTTCATCCTTCGATCCCATAGTGAACACCACCTCGTCAATGCCGCCGAACACGATCCCCCTCCCACGGGCGGCGGCCAGCGCTTCAGCAATGGTTACATTCCCCCGGGGAGAAGGCTCGAACGGCTCGATGAACGCGTATCCCATCTCCCAGACATCATTCATGATATCCCTCACCGGCCCGTGACAGTGAAAAGAAGCGGGTACACCGTAACGACGGGTAATTGCAGCCGCATCGCGGTAGAATTTCCCCTCGAAACGGAGGAAACTTCCACGGCTCATGAACGGGGGCGCGGCCATTTCAGCCCCGATCAG